>SLRP01000191.1 GCA_007130845.1 Kiritimatiellia bacterium
CGTCAAGATCCCACTCGGAATGATAAAGCATGGCCCGGCTGCTGGAGATATGCTTTAAAAGCGCGCGTCCTGACGACGCCTCCAAGCAACCGGTCACATCCAGGAAACGCCGGATTTGAATCTCGGCTCGATCAGGTTCACCCGGCTCAACTGCTGCGAAATGAGTGCAAACACCGCGAATATCAAGTCCGCCGCCCGAATCCAAAGTCTTGAAAATACTCACCGCATCCTCCCACGGAACCCCTAGCCTGCCCATGCCGGTGTCTACTTTCAAATGCACAGGCAAGGTTGCATTCATAAACCTTGCCTGTTCAGCCAGGCCAAGCCCGTGATCCTCGCTTACAATGATCGGGGTTATGCGGTTATCGACAATGACGGATATATCTTCAGGGGCAACGGCGCCCATCACGAGTATATCCGCATCCGGCGCATGCTCGCGGACCGTGAGAGCTTCATGAAGATAAGCCACTGCAAACCAGCGAATGCCCGATGTTACCGCCTTGCGAGTAACAGGAGCCAGACCGTGACCGTAGGCGTTGGCCTTGACAACGAAAATGATTTCAGTCTCCCTGCGCAAAGCCGCGCGTACCGAGAAGATATTTTCCTCAAGGATATCCAAATCTACATCTACACGGGGACTTAGCATCTCGGAGGCATCATAGAATACTGAACATCCCCAGTCCAGCCCGGGTATGAGGCTGATGAACCCTGATGTCTATCTGCCTGGAAACAACGCAGTCAGTCCGGGCGCATTCATACCCTGGGCAGCCTGTCCAGATCCTCGTTCCGGCCATAGACGATGAATATATCGTCCTCGCCGACCACGTAATCCGGCCCTGGCGTGACCGGAAGTATCCTGCGGGCTCCGGGTCTTCCATCCTCCTTCTTCTTGACCAGGACGACACTCACTCCATAGCGCGAAGGCATGCGTATCTGGTCCAGTGTCAGGTTGTGCAGTGAAGGGGGCGGACCCCATTCCGCGATAGAAAATCCCTCAACTATCTTGACGCGTTCATGAAGTTCCGAGGAAGACAGTCTGGACATGAGGGTGTCAGCGGTGTCACGTTTCATCAATTCGTTGTTGTATATCGATATCACGTCGGTATACCGAATAACACCTGTCAATTTCCAGTCAACAGGGCTGTTCACTACCGGCAATTCCGTCATTTTGCTCTGCTCGAATTTCAGCAGGGCATGGCTTAGACTTTCATCCGGATAGCACACGGCTATTTCAGAATGGCATAGATCTTCTGCCAGCAGGACCTGTTCTAGGTCGGTGCGTCGTGTCAGTATCCGGCTCAATTCGCCGAGCAGTATGACCCCCTGGTAAAGCTCTTTCCGGTCAATCACATAGAATTGCGTATGCGATCCTCCGACCCATCGGTCAACGAGGTCGTTGGCCGTAGTGTCAGGCTGAACGGACTCATAATCATCTCGGGCGCATGAGGACACCTTGTGTGTTTTCAGCATATCCATGGACTTTCCATGAAACAGGTCTATCCCCTCGCGAACGAGTTTGAGGGTATATATGGATTCGCTGTTGAATCGCGACGAGATAAGTATGCTTATGATGCACACGATCATCAGAGGCAGTATGATATGATAATTATACGTAATTTCGAAAATCATCAGTATCGCGGTGATGGGTGCGTGCATGGTACCCGCAACCAGCCCGCCCATTGCCACCAGGGCATACCCGCCAGATTCTCCGGCGGAAGCGCCCATGACATAACCGGTAAGATGGCCGATCATGCCGCCTCCCACAGCCCCTATAAACAGTGACGGGGTAAACACCCCTCCCGAGCCGCCTGATCCAAGCGTCATGGAAGTTGCGGCAATCTTGGCAAAGAGAAGCAACCCCATGAACCACCAGGACATGCCGCCATGCAGCGCGAGATTGATTGTGAATTCTCCGTCCCCGTACACATGCGGAAGAAAGATCCCGATGAATCCCAGCAACAAACCGCCCAGCATCGGCTTAAGGTAACCGGGCAACACGGTCAACCCGTCGAAAAAATCCTCAGACTTGTACAGGATCTTAATGAACGCCACAGATACCAACCCGCACAGGATACCGAGCAGCAGGTACGGGAAAAGCTCCCAGGCGCTGACAAGCTCATAGTGCTGCGGAGCAGTGAAAACCGGCCCGTCGGCGAAATAATGGCGCGCTATAACCGTGGCGATGACCGAGGAAATGACTATGGAGCTGAATTGGGCAAGCGCGAATTGTCCAAGAATAACCTCAACAGCGAACAGCGCTCCGGCTATTGGGGCATTGAACGTAGCCGCTATCCCGGCCGCAGCTCCGCAACCCACGTATGTTCGCAGTTGTTTTTTTGAAACTCGCAGAAACTGCCCAACCCATGATCCGATGGCGGCTCCTATCTGTATGATCGGGCCTTCCTTCCCGGCCGATCCACCCGACCCGATTGTAAATGCCGAAGCCACGGCCTTCGCGAATGCAACCCGCAGGCGTATCACACCCTCGCGCATGGCAACGGCCGCCATTACCTCCGGCACACCGTGCCCCTTCGCCTCCCTGGAATAGAAATAAATAATCGGCCCTACTATCAGGCCTCCTGCCGCGGGAGCCAGCAGGACATGCCACCACGACAGGCCGGCAATATAACCCGGGGTCACGTCCATTGCCCCCCAGAACACGCGGTTTACCAGCTTGACGAGGAAACGGAAACCAACCGCCCCGAATCCGCACAGCACACCTATTATGACGGCAACGGAAAGAGCGAATACCTGCTCACGCATCTGGGCGCGTTCCAGCAGGGCAAGATAGTTTTTTTCCAGCCATGCCTTGCCAGGTTTTCGCCGGTACAATGTTCTGAACCAGTTCAATGGGGACATGGATCATGTTTTACCGGCAAAACGGGCTCTTGTCACTCCGGGAAATTTTGCGCGGCATTATGCCAACGTCAAAAAATGCGGGCCGGGCATGCTTATGCGTCGTAATAGTCAATACTTGACCGGATCATTCCCACCAAGCATCATCCGCACATGCAACTGCGAGACATCCTTCAACAAGTGGCTGATGGAAACATCACAATAGACGAGGCGTTGAAAAACATGGAACAACGCCCCGAGATCGATCTGGGATTCGCGCGCGTGGATCTTGACCGCATAGAGCGGTGCGGAATTCCGGAAGTCATTTTTGCCGCCGGGAAAACACCTGAACAGGTGGCAGGCATAGCCGCGGCCATGCGGGAAAAATCCCAACCTGTCCTGGCTACACGCGCGGGGCCGGATATTTATGAACATGTACTCAGGACATTTCCCGGCGCACAATATTTCGAAAGCGCCAGGGCGATAGTTATCCGTGATGATGTGCCGGAGCTGACAGGACGCATAGCCGTTGTCTCAGCAGGTACATCGGATCAACCAATTGCCGAGGAAGCGGCGGTGACATGCGAATTTCTGGGGGGAAAGGTGGACCGGATTGCGGATGTGGGAGTCGCGGGATTGCACAGACTGCTTAAACGCGTGGACAAGATCAGGCAGGCACAGGCAGTGATTGCAGTAGCCGGCATGGAAGGGGCCCTGCCTTCGGTTCTCGGCGGGATAATCGACCGCCCTCTTATTGCCCTGCCCACAAGTGTGGGATATGGAATGAACATGAATGGATTAGCGGCGCTTCTGGCGATGTTGAATTCCTGCGCGCCCGGAATAACCATAGTCAATGTGGACAACGGATTCGGAGCAGGCGTTGCCGCGACAATGATAAACCGGATCTCCGGGCAGTAATCCAATAAGAGCCGTATTCTTTGCCTCATGGTGAGAATTGTGTAATATCGTGGCATGAAAATACTTCATTTCGACGGCACCGGCGGAGCAAGCGGTGACATGATCCTCGGCGCATTGATCGCGCTGGGAGTAGATCCGCGTAACTTGAACATGGTTTTCGAGTCCTTGAATGTGGACGGTGTTACCCTGAGCGCCGAGCCGGCCTCAGACAAGGGGATCCACGGCACACGCGCCTCCATACACACCAATGAAAAGAGTTCCGCACACCATGACCATGGTCATGACAATGACAAGCCGCATTCGCATAACGACCATGGACCCTCTCGCAATCTGGAAGACATCCGGAAGATGATCAACAAGGCGGATATTCCGGACGCAGTAAAACGCTCCAGCCTGGAGGTTTTCGAGCGTATCGGAAAAGCCGAGGCAAAAATACACGGAACCACTCCGGACCGCATACATTTTCACGAAGTCGGGGCGTTGGACTCAATAGCCGACATCACAGGCTGCTGCATGGGTCTCCACCTGCTGAACATGGACGGAGTCAGCACAAGCCCTCTGCCCCTTGGACACGGCATAATAGAATGCGCGCACGGAACTTATCCAAATCCAGCACCGGCAACCATAGAGCTGCTTCGAGGCATGGAGACAGTACATGTCGACGAACCTTACGAATTGGTAACGCCCACGGGAGCCGCCCTCCTGTCTGTATGGAAAACACATGACTCTCCTCCCGAAGGCAGCAGAGTTGTTCGCGCAGGCTACAGCATTGGGAAAAGGAAACTGAAGGGCAGGCCTAATGTGCTGCGCGCCACGGTATACGAGACCGCCGAAAAGGAAGAGTCCTCAACCGGGGATTGCCGCGTCCTGGAATGCAACCTTGATGATATTACACCCGAGCTTATAGGGAGCCTTGCGGAGCGGCTGCTTGAGGCAGGCGCACTGGACGTCTTCACCACTCCCGTGCATATGAAGAAACAGCGTCCTGGTATTCTTCTAACCGTATTGTGCATTGAGACGGATAGGGAAAAGATGCTGGATATGATATTCAGGGAATCAACGACATTCGGAGTCAGGGAAACCTTTTCCAGGAGAACCGTGCTTGAACGGCGCACGGAACGGGTAACGACACCGTACGGCAAAGTCCGAATGAAGATAGGAACCTGGAAAGGTGAAGACGTCACCGCGGCGCCGGAAATGGACGACTGCATCGCACTTGGGAAAAAACACGGCGCCGCAGTTCGAAAAATCTACGAGTCTGCATTTAAGGCCTGCAATCATTCGGGCAAGGCGGAGAAAAAACACCGGTAGAACAAGCGGAGGCGCACCTGCAGCATTTGGATTCACTTGTGCGAACCATGCCAGTTCAACTTCTGGCGAAGAACTGAAAAATAGCTGTACCCTTTCAGGTTGATAATGCGTACCGGTTCAGCAAGTTTCGTGATTTCAACCCTGTCACCTGCCTCCAGAGGCAATTCCTCCTGGCCGTCGGCCGACAAAAGGAGCTTCTTGTCAGCTGGAATATCAGTAATGCTTACACCTATCCTGCTCTTATCTGTAAGCACGAGCGGCCGACCGCTCAAGGTATGCGGACAGATTACATTTACAAGCAGCACCGGCGATTCCGGGTGCACTATGGGCCCCCAGGCAGACAACGAATGTCCGGTGCTACCGGTAGGAGTTGAAACAATCAACCCATCACACAAATACGAAGCTACCGACTCACCATCGATTTCCAGATCAAGAGTAATCGCCCGGGACACAGTCCCCCACCCGATCACAATATCGTTCAATGCGGTGCAGAAATCCCTCCCTTGGGAATCCCGCGATACCCGGCAGCTGACCATAGTGCGATTGGAAACCAGATAATCATCCTTCAGCAGGGCGTCTATTGCTGAATCCAGATCATCCTCCGTAATGCTGGTCAGAAAACCCAGGCTTCCCAGATTGACTCCAAGGACCGGTTTGTCACTGCGCCCCAGAAGCCTGACTGCTCGCAGCATTGTACCATCACCGCCAAGAGCCATTAGGGCGTCGATGCTTCCGCTGAAGTTGTCCACATCTACCTTTTCAGCTCCCGGCACCAACTCTGCGGTTTGATCACAGGTAACAAGGGTCATGCCGCACTGTCCGGCTTTTTTCGCGAGGAGTTGCAACACAGGTTCAACGCGATCTTTTCTGGGGTTTGCCAGAACACCTAATTTTCTCATGATTTCTCCCAGTATACCGGAAACTCAACGTTGCCTGCGGGCCCTTTCACGGGAGACTCGCATATCCCCCGCCAAACCAGCCCGAGTTCATTTTCTCCGAAGCTTCGAATCTTACTGATTACATTTTCGCGAACTGCCGGATCCCTTACAACACCGCCTTTACCGACATCCGATCGGCCCGCCTCAAATTGAGGCTTTACCAATGTAACTATTTCCGCCCGCCGGGACAGCACTTTTGTGAGGGCGGGCAATATCCTGGTCAACGATATGAATGACACATCCACAACGGCGAATGAAGGGCGCGGATCGAAATCTTCCGGTTCAAGATATCGGGCGTTCACTCCTTCCATGACCGTTACCCTGACATCATTCCTGAGCTTCCAGTGAAACTGCCCCTTTCCGACGTCCACCGCGTAAACGTGTCCGGCTCCATGCTGAAGCAGGCAATCGGTAAAACCGCCTGTCGAAGAACCGATATCGACACATACAAGGCCGCTTACGTCAATACCGAATGCCCGAAAGGCCGCTTCAAGCTTTTCTCCTCCGCGACTTACAAACCGGGCCTGTTCCCTGACCCGTATATCCGACTCAGTATGCGTTGTCCGCCCGGGTTTGGTCTGCATCCGACCGTCCACCTCGACCTGGCCGGCACGAATCAATCGTTGGGCCTTCTCTCTGGTTTCCGCTAGCTGAAGCTGTACCATCAATTGATCCAACCGTTCCTTTCCATTGCTCATGAGTCAAGAATACCCCCGCAACCGGGGAAAGCCAATATATACCCTGACGCGGCACCGGTCTTGAATCAGGCCTATCCCGAACCTCTTAAGCACTGAAGTGCAACAGAATATATCCTTAGTCAGGGATGAACGGGGAAAACAAAAACACTGCGAGCCCGGCCGACAGTTGTAGGATCAATTCATGGGCGGGTGACACGCAGGACTGTTGCAGGCTTATCCTCCGGATACAGCTTGTACTGCGGCAAAGCTGACGGCACGAGGCACGTGCTACCGGGCGCGAGCTTTTCCTTGGATCCATCCCATTCAATTTCCAGGTTTCCTCCGGCAATGAACAATATCTGGAATGTTCCCGGATCGGCAGCCGAGTTCCACGTCTCATGGATCAAGAGTTTCTCCAGCCGGAAATAGCGTGTGGAAAGCACTTCCCATAATTCATTTTCACCCAGAAGCCCGATGCGTCGGGGTAAAGCCTTAGGTGACTCCGTATCATGCCAGCGTATGACTCGCATGGCCTCTTCCAGATGCAGCTCGCGCGGTTTCCCATCCTGGCCGACACGGCCCCAATCGTATATGCGGTACGTTGTATTGGAATTCTGCTGAACTTCCAGCAGAAGACACCCGGCCCCGATGGCATGTAAACGTCCGCCCGGCATGTAAACGGCCTCGCCTTCACGGATGGGTTCAATATGAAGAAGCTCCTCAAGAGTTTCATCGCGAACCGCATTTAGAAACAATTCGCCGTCCACTCCGGGGCGTAACCCCGCATATACGCACGCATCCGGATCGGCCTCAAGGGCATACCACATCTCGGTTTTGGCTTCGCCGCCGTATTTTTCCGCCGATTCGTCATCCGGATGAACCTGCACGCTTAATTTTTCGCGGGCATCGATCAGCTTGACAAGAAGAGGAAAGGACTTCTCTTTTCGTCCCTCTCCCAGCAGGTCCTGTCCCCAAACCTCTATAACGTTGCCAAGAGTCTTCCCTTTCAACGGGCCATTAAGCACCCGGCTCTGACCTTCCGTACGATCAGACACCTCCCAGGACTCAGCGTATATCCCTTCGGGCTCCCCGCGCCCGTACTTGCGGATTATTCGGTTCCCTCCCCATATATAATCCTTGTAAGCCGGTTTCAGAACAAGGGGATAAGGCTGAACTCCCATCCCGTCAGAACGGCCCGATACTGTATTTTCTTTTGTGTCCATCAACTCAAACCCCGCCTCCTATTCGAAGGTCACCAATTGTCATAAGCAGCCCTGCCCGAATTAGCGACATCGTTTCTGGCATTCTCAGAAAGAACGTTTCCTGAAGAATCAATTATTACCAGACGCGGGATGCCCCGCACACCGAACCTGTTACTCAGTTCCTCGGCTTCTTTGCGGCCATGACGAACTGCGAGGAAATTCATATTGTAGTCGCGCATAT
This sequence comes from Kiritimatiellia bacterium, assembly GCA_007130845.1. GTDB lineage: Bacteria > Verrucomicrobiota > Kiritimatiellia > SLAD01 > SLAD01 > SLRP01. The sequence goes on from SLRP01000191.1 coordinate 8,123, forward strand.
AGGTTCGCATATCCTGCGGAGTGCGGTCTGATGACACAAATACAATTTCAAACGGTTTCCCCTCTTCCTGTAATTCATTGTAAGCATCCACCAGGCTGGGAGTGAATGCACGGCATGGCGGACACCATTGAGCTGAAAAATAAATGCCGATCTTCTCCCTGCCGGCAAGCGCGTCAGTGGAAACCCTGCGGCCGCGCGAATCAACAAGGCTGTTGCCGAACAATTCCTGCAATAAGGAAGAAACCTCCGTTCGATTTCCCGGTCTCTCGGCTGAGGGCATCCCCCTTCTCCCTGCAGAACCCTGCTGCCGGGTATAAATCTGATCCTCGCGGCTAAGGAGGCTCATCGGGATTTCCATCTCACGGTCTCCATCAGCCAGCAGAATCACACGATCTCCGCGCATTTCCACAAACGAGGCTTCCAATTGTTCTCCGCTCACACTGGTCCACACCCGGATTTCCGCACCTGTGGTCGGCAAGGACGCAAACAACGCAAATACAGCGATAATCGAGACGGCATAATTCCATGAATTTCCGGATTTCATACTGGTTACCTCCCCTGTATCAGGTTAACTGTCTCAGGCCCGATCAATCCAACACTCACGGGGAGGGATTTTAAATCCATGAAAGAGGTAAAGCAATAATTCAATGCGATGCCCAACAGTATCGTTGACCGAAACAGCGACCACGGGATAGTCTGCATATCAGCATAAGAAGGGCATTTTAGATGAAATACGTTATTCTCCTTGGGGACGGAATGGGTGATTATCCCGTTGAAGAACTCGGAGGGCGGACGCCTTTGCAGGCGGCTGAAACTCCGCATATCCGACGTATCGCCGCCGCCGGACGCGTACAGCAGATCAAGACCGTTCCTCCGGGCCTGCCGCCAGGCAGCGACGTATGCAACCTCGGCCTTCTCGGTTACGACGCATCGAAAAATTACACGGGCCGGGCGCCGATCGAAGCCGTAGGCGCCGGCATACAAATGAATCCGGACGACGTGGCATTCCGCTGCAACCTGGTAACCGTCAACGACGGACGCATGAAGGATTATTCCGCCGGCCATATAACCACCGATGAGGCCACGGAATTGATTAGCGACCTCGGACGCGAACTGGAAACGGAAGGCCTGACATTCCATGCAGGCATAAGTTACCGGCATCTGGTAATTTGGAGGGACGGACCGACGGATATAAGAACCCAGCCTCCACATGACATTTCCGATGAACCGGTTGAACCGCACCTCCCTGAAGGATACCGGTCGGAGGAAGTCAGAATGCTGATGGACAGATCCAGGAAAGTCCTGAACGAACACCCCGTAAACAAAGAAAGAATCAAGGCCGGCAAGGATCCAGCCACGCAGATCTGGCTTTGGGGACAGGGCCGTGCCATGACTCTCACGCCATTTTCAGAATTGCACGGACTCTCAGGCGGGATTGTCACGGCCGTGGACCTCGTTCGCGGCATCGGGGTGCTAGCAGGCCTGTCAACCCCTGTTGTTCCGCATGCCACCGGTTTCATCGACACGAACTATGAAGGAAAGGTGCAAACTTCCGTCGAATTACTCAAGGAAAGGGATTTTGTGTATGTTCATGTCGAGGCACCTGACGAATGCGGCCACATGGGAGACTTTGAATTAAAAACCAGGGCCATCTCGGATTTCGACGAAAAGATCGTCGGTCCCATGTGGCGAGCACTGGAGGAATCCGGAGAGCCTTATCGGCTTGTCATAGCAACCGATCACCGCACGCCGGTTTCCGTGCGCGGTCATACTCCGGAACCCGTCCCAATAGCCATACTGGAAGGCCCCGTGGGAGAAGTCACGGAAGAGGCGGATTTCGACGAATTCTCATCCCTGGGGGACAACCCGGTGTATTCATTCGACCTGATCAGCGGGGTGCTGAAAAGCGATGACCGGACTTCAATGGGACAAATACAGGCGTGAAGCGCCATACCTTACGGTTAAGTATGCCCAAAGCCCCGCCCCGCAGGGAAGATCACCATATAGTCTGAATACTTCACTCTGCTGGAGCCCGAATGGGTGACGGCCGCATATCCGGGATCTCCACCCGCATGAATCCGACATCCTCAAGCGCATGACATGTGTTGCAGCTCGCAGTCACAACCCTGACAGCCGCCTCGAATTCCTCCAATTCGCCCATCTGTATCGCGCGCTCAACGGCCGGCATTGCATCGTTGAGGAATGACTGGGCGGAGTCCTCCCGACCCGGACGGCGCACAAAACCCAATTCCATGGCAGTTCGGATTTTTTCCGCCTGGTAGGCTGCATAGGGCCAATTTTCATCCATCCCAGCCCAGTAAAGCTCCTGGTACCGGTATCCCACCTCAACCATTGCGGCGTCAAAGCCCCGCAGTTGATCTGCCACGGTGTCGAATTTCTTGTGCATATCCCCGTCCAGCCAACCGTCACTGCCCACCGGCCTATCCGGCGGTTCCCAGCCGCAGCCTGTGTTGAACAACAGAATCGACAACGCAGCAACGCCGAGCATGAAGTTAATTCTTCTCATTGCGCATCCTCCAAGACATTCAGTATCCATAGGGCTAACTCTGCAACGGAAAGACAAGCCTTCAACACCATTAACTTTTACTCCCCCGCACAAATCGCTCTTGATATAATTACAGATTCAGACAGGATAGCAAGGTCAACTCCAGGAAGATTAATGAGAGAAAAATATCCATTCAGAGAGATCGAGCCGAAGTGGCAGGAATACTGGGTAGAGAACAAATTGTTTCATGTGGACACAAGCTCTGCGGATGACAAGTATTACTGTCTTATGATGTTCCCGTACCCATCCGGAACACTGCACGTCGGGCACGGGAGAAACTACATCATCGGCGATGCAGTCGCCCGCTACAAGAAGATGCGTGGGAAACGGGTTCTCACACCCATGGGATGGGACGCATTCGGACTGCCCGCTGAAAACGCCGCCATAAAAAGCGGGAAACATCCCGGCACACACACCCTGGCCAACATAACACATATGAAAAGTCAGCTTGCCTCATGGGGATGCTGTTACGACTGGGAACGGGAAGTGACTTCATGCATGCCCGACTATTACAAGTGGACCCAATGGCTCTTTCTTAAATTTTATGAAAACGATCTCGCATACAAGGCCAGGGCGCCCGTCAACTGGTGCCCTTCCTGCGCCACGGTACTGGCTAACGAACAGGTTGTAGACGGCCGATGCGAACGGTGTGAATCAGAAGTGGAGCGCAAGGAACTGGAACAATGGTTTTTACGGATAACAAAATATGCCGAACGTCTTCTGAACGACCTGGATAAACTGAACGGCTGGCCGGACCGTGTCAAGGCGATGCAGCAGAACTGGATCGGCAGAAGTGAAGGCAC
>SLRP01000148.1 GCA_007130845.1 Kiritimatiellia bacterium
GATTTTCAACTGATTGAATATCTGGATGTGGAGGAAAATATCCGTATTCCGTATCGAATCCATCCGGCCATGCAGTGGGATGACACGGCCTCTGATCATCTGGATATCCTGCTTGATTCGGTTCGCATTTCCGACAAGAGGAATCGTACGGTTGACACTCTGTCTCACGGTGAAAAACAGAGGGTTGCCATATGCAGATCGCTTATCGCTTCTCCAGGGCTTGTGCTGGCCGATGAGCCGACAGGGAATCTGGACGCGGACAACAAGCACAATATCCTGAATATCCTGTTTGAGGAGACACGCAAACGCGGCGCGACACTCGTCATGGTAACGCATGACAGGGAACTTCTGGACGGATTCGACCAGGTAATCGACTTTCAATCATTTCACAGGGCCGGGGAAGGATAATCATGGGAAACATTCTTTATCTCGCCTGGCGTTACTTGAAATATTACAAGGGTAGATCTTGTATTCTTGTGTTTTGCCTTACTTTCGCCATGGCGCTTCCGATTACAGTGCATCGCCTGGTCGGGGCTCTACAGACGGACATGTTACAGCGAGCTGATGAAACACCTCTGGTTGTAGGACCGAAAGGCAGCCGGTTTGACCTTGCACTGCACGCCCTGTATTTTGAAGCCGAAGCACCCGGCATAATGACGCAATCGGAAAGATTCGCCATTGAGGACTCCGGATATGCCTTTTCAATACCGCTATTTGTGATGTACCAGGCGCGCGGGTTTCCGATTGTAGGCACCACGTTGGATTATTTTACCTTCCGTGACATCGGCGTTGAGAGGGGACGCATGATGACCCTGATCGGAGATTGCGTCGTGGGATGGGAGGTGGCGCAGCGCCTCGGCTTGTCGCCGGGTGACCGGTTGTTGTCGGACCCTGAAAATGTATTTGATCTGGGCGGCGTGTATCCCCTGAACATGAGGGTCACCGGTGTTCTGGAAAGGAATCGTACGGCCGATGACATGGCGGTATTCGTGGATGTCAAGACGTCATGGATTATTGAAGGTATAGGACACGGACATGAAGAGTTTTATGATGACACGGATCCGGCTCTGATTCTGGAAGAGGACGACGACTTGGTTGTTGCGTCACCTCAATTGGAAACCTATACGGAAATAACCCCTGACAACATCCATACATTCCATTTCCACGGCGATCCCCGGGATTTCCCCCTTACCGCCGTTATTGCTGTTCCCGAGGATGATCGATCCGCCACGCTGTTGCTGGGGCGCTATGTGGACGGGGCAGGGGCATATCAGGCTCTTCGGCCCAGCCGGGTAATCGGTGAATTGATGGGCATGATTGTTCAGCTCCGGCGCTTCTTTGATGTACAGCACATTGTCATGCTCGGGGTAACCTCGTGTTTCGTGTTCCTTGTCATGCTTTTATCGACCCGGCTTCGCAGCAGGGAGGTGGAAACCATGTATCATCTGGGCTGCAGCCGGGGTACAATCATAAGATTGCTGGCTGCAGAGCTGTGTCTGGTTCTTGTCGCAAGCGTCTCCCTGGCCTTTCTTCTCAGCAGTATTGTTATGTCGGCAGTGGTCTGGTGGGTTCCCATGGTTTTTTGAATTGAGATGGTTATGAAACTTAATTGGTTTTCATAGAATGCAGTATGATGAGTAATAGAGTAATAGCGGTATTGCTGTGCGCGGCGGGGTTTATCTGGATGTCCATGTCGCCGGCTGTTAATGCCGCCGGAAATTCCGCTTTGAAGGTGTATGCGGTTAATTACCCGCTTCAATATATGGCGGAAAGAATAGGCGGGGATCATGTAGAGGTCTTTTTTCCCGCGCCTGCTGACGTGGATCCTGCATTTTGGAGGCCGGATGAGGATACGATTCTTCGTTATCAGCAGGCGGATATAATTCTTATCAATGGGGCCGGATACTCCCAATGGCTGACATATGTAGTGCTTCCGTATGCAGGTCTGGTGGATACTACGGCCAACATCTCGGACAGTCTGATCATGAGTCGGGATGCACGCTCGCATGCCCACGGCGATGGTCCTGTGCGGACAGACGGGGACGCGGCATATATCACATGGCTGGATCCTGAGCTGGCAGTGGAGCAGGCGCGGGCCGTCAAGGATGCGTTTATCATGAGAAAGCCGGAACATGAACCGTTTTTTTCAGAGCGCTTTGAATTGTTGGAGGAAGAGCTTGATGCGCTGGATAATGAGTGGATTTCCCTGTTGGATTCATACAGGGGGGCTCTTGTACCGGTTGCGGATGACATTTATGAGTATTGGGCCGCACGGTATGGGTTGAATCTGCACGGCACAGCGTGGAGTCCTGATCGTATGCCGCCTGATGAAGAATGGCGGAAGCTGGACGAAATTATTAAAGAACATCCTGTAGACTTTATGATTTGGAACAGCGTTCCGGACAGTGATGTTAAAGATCGCCTGCGAAAGCGGGGTATTGAAAGCGTGGTGATCCAGTCCGCAGACCTTAAGCCAGAAGAAGGAGGATTCATGGATGTCATGCGCGCTAATGTTGAAAGGTTCCGCTTGGTTGCGGATTAATCATACGGCCTATCCTGTATGTGACCCCAGTCAATCCAGGTTGAGTGGAATCTTTGGAGGGATTCTCTCCTCCTCCTCCTCCATATCATCAATGGGTTGATCATCAGAACTTGCAATGGTATCGGCGCTCAACCCTCCGCCTTCCTCGACCACGAGGCTTCCCGCTTTCAGTTTTCCCTTGAAATGACCGCCGGTATATATGGTTATCTTTCCTTCCACATTCAGGTCAGCCTGCAGTTCGCCCAGTACATCCACATTGTTGACCTCCATGGTTCTGGATAAGTTCAACTTCGTGCCTATTCCTACGCGGAGACTTCTTGCTGTGAAAAGATCCTCAGGCAGGGTTGCGCTGCTGGAAATTTCAAGCGTCTTGTAGGCGTGTATGAATCCCGATTTAACGGAACCATCAAGAAGTACGTCATTGGCTGTAATATGGCCGCCGTCCAATATGGCTGTGTCTGTCAGATGCACCTTTCCTGCAGTTATGAGTTCCTCTGAAAAGGCCCCGGTAATGGTCTCGTCCGTCAAACCAAGACGGGTCCCGCACTTTGGGCACTGGGTGATTTTTGCCCGGCCCCTCATTACAAATGCAAACCCGCATGAATAGCAGACTATTTCATATGTGGTAGGCATGACAGTGCGGCCGATCTGCATACCCTGCTTGCGTCCTTGAGGAGAGGATGTAGGGCTTTCCTCCTGTTTTTCGGTGTGATCCGGCGCGCTGGAATAGCGGGGTTCACGGGCATACCGCTGAGTGGCTCTTAGCGTTGTGAACCCGTCCACAAGTCGTGCTTTACTGCGATCCGCCATTCTAACCTATCAACGGCGGTTCACGCCTGTAGTCAACCGCACCTTTTATGGGTGTTCCCGCTGTTATTCCCCCGCATTGAAGCGGGGGTGTTAATGAAATCATTTCGAGTTGACGGATTCAGCATACACCGTGGAGGACATGGCTGATGTACCCTTGTCTTGTGACGGCACAGCGGAACTGCTTACATCAGATCGGCCATTAAATGCCACACCTTCCTCCACCGTGAGTCTCCTGGCTTTAATATCACCGGACACATTAGCGGGTTTGCGCAGATTGACCGCATCCTTTGCAGTTATAGTGCCGGTAACCTTCCCCCTCACGGTTACTGAATTTGCATGGATGTCCCCTTTGATGCTTGAGCCGTTTCCAATGGTAACATCCCCTTGACTATGCATGTCTCCGTCGAGTATGCCATTCCATTGAATCGTCCCCTGCGACTTGATGGTACCCGTAACTTCAACGCCTTCAGCGACGACTGTTTCTGACGATGTGTTATTTCCCATGATGTAATCCTATAGGACTCATGTTTCTTTTTCTTCATCCTCGCCGGGAAGCGTTTCAGGTTCTTCGGTATCCTGATGTTCCATGGATACCTCCCCGGAAACGCCGGTCTGGACATCCTTCACAGGGGGCTCTTCGGGTTTGCGTCGACGGGGCGGCGCCGGTCTCGACGCTGTTCCGGTTTGCCACGACTGAAGCTGACGAAGGCGATTCGACAGCGTTTCTTCGCGGTGGCGCAGACGTTCTATTTCCTCATCCGCAAGTTTCTGCTGATGTGCCGCAGCGCGTTCCTGTCGCCGTATGGCGTTCATGGCGTCCTGATAGGATCTCTTCATCTGCTGCAGTTCGAGTTCCCTCTGGCGTCGTTGCTCACGCTCGTTTTCATAGAATTTCTTCTGCTGTTCCAGCCGCATATTCATGCCCTTGCCTTCATGTTCAAGCTGTATTATGCGATGCTGCAGGTTTTCGGATTCCAGCACTCGCCGTTCCTGCTCTTCCCGAAGCTGTTCCCGCACCTGTTCCGTTTCGACAGACGCCTGTTCCAACTGGGATTCGAGTGACTGGCGGTCCTGCCGGACTTGGTCCAGCTGCTGGTGCAGATCCTCCATTTCGAGGGTATGTTCCCTGTCCTTTTCTTCGAGTTCGCGTGCCTGTGCATCCAATTTCTGCTGGGATTCCTCGAACGCTGCCTGCAATTGGTCCTGTTCCGCCTGCAATTGTTCCATCCGGCGATCGGATTCCTCTTTCTGAACCCGAAGCTGTTCGCGTGATTCCTCGGCTGCCGCCCGTTCTCCGGCAAGTTCTTCCTGAAGGCTTTCCGTGGCCTCCTGTACATCCCTCAATCTATTCTCCAGTTCGAGGATCTGGTTGTCGGCGGTCTGACGTTTCGCCAATTCTTCCCCGTACGATTTCCTCATCTGTGCAAGCTCGGCGTCGCGCCGTTCCGCCCGCGCCCATTCCTCTTCGAGCAGATTCTTGTACTGTTCGTTATCGCTTTCCAGCTGGCTTATGCGCGCCTTATGGTCCTCGTCCGCCTTTTCAAACTGTTCGACCGAAAGGATCTGCTCCTGTACCTGTTTTTCAAGCTCGGCGATCCGATGCTCTTCGTCGTCACGCTCCTGCTGAAGGGCCTCCACCTTTTCGGAAAGGGTTTCCTTTTCCTGCTGAAGGGATTCGAGTTCCTCAATCCACTCATTTTCCTTCTGGCCGAGGTCCCATTCGAGTTGATCGGCCCGTGTGCCGGCCTCCCTAGCTTCCTGTTTAAACTGTTCAGCCTGTCGAACGGCTTCAGCCTCGCGTTCGCGGGCTTCTTCCTGTTCCTGCTCATGTATGGCGCGCAATTCCTCCAGCTGCTGCCTTGCCTGTTCGGCCTCTTCCCGCGCCTCGTTTTCGGATCGCTGTCGTTCGTCGAGCTGAAGTCGCAGGTCGTTTGCCTGATCCGATAAAGATTTCGCCTCCTCTTCAGCGCGCTGTACGCGGGCCTGAAGCGACTGTTCTATCTCCCGCGCATGTTCCTCAAGCTGCCGCACGCGTTCACGCTGGTGCTGAAGGGATGCATTCTTTTCCTCATCCGAGTCGGAAGCTTCCTGTAACTGTTCCGTCAGCTGGCGAACCTTTTCCTCAAGACTGTGCGCACGACTTTCAGCATCCGCCTGTTGTTCCCTGAGAGATTGTATTTCGTTTTCAAGGCGTTGTTCGCGGGCAGTGCTCTCTTCCTGAAGGTTCAGGTAAAGGGTCTTCTGTTCCTCCAGTTCCTCGGTCTTTTGAGCGGCCTTGGCCTCTTCGAGTTCCTCCGTCAGGCGTCTGACTTCATTTTCCAGTTCGCGTTTGCTTTGAGATACCTGGCTTTGCAATTCACGGATCTGCTCTTTCTGGCGTTCAAGCTGCTGGTCCTTTTCCGTAATCATCCCTTCGGATACATCAAGCTTGCCCTTCAGCTCATCAAACTGATTTCCAAGCTCCTTGATGCGCCTTGTCGCCGCACTTTCATCCTGTATGCTTTCAAGTTCAGAGATCCTTTCCCTTAGCTCGCTTTCGCGCCGGGCGCTCTGTTCCCTGAGCTGATTGAGTTCATCCTGCAGGACGGATGCCGATTCACTTGCTTTTCCGGCCTCCTGAAGCTGCTGCTGCAGCCGGTCTCGCTCTTCCTCAAGGCTGAGGATCCGTGCCTGGGCGGCTTTGTCTTTTTCATCGCCTTTTTCAGCGTCGGTTTGAACATTCTGAAGCTGCTGGCGCAGTTGATTGCGTTCCTCTTCAAGGGCGCGTATACGCTCCTGCGCCTCCTTATCATCTCCGGAAGTTCCGGAATCGGTTTGCGTTTCCTGAAGTTTTCGTCGGAGTTGATCCCTTTCCTCCTCCAGCTTGCGCACACGGTCCTGGGCCGCCTTGTCCTCTTCAGGCTTCTTATCCGCCGCCTGCTTCTTCAGCGTGTCGATCTCGGAACGCAACTCCTTTTCGATCCTTTCCCTTTCGGCTTTGGCGTTTTCAAGCTGGGTCTTGAGTTTCTCCGCCTCTTCGTTTCCGGCTTTATCGCCCTGCATGGAGACTGGTTTCTGAGCAGGAGTCTCGGCGGCTGCGGGGCGTGGACGGCTTTTCGGCGGGGGGGGCGGAGCCCCGGATTGCTGCTTTTTCTCCGAGGATGCCCCTGACTTTTTGTCAACTGTTGAGACCTCGCCGGTATCCCTGTTGGTTAGTTTTGACTGCGGGCGTACGGCTCCCGACTTAACAAAGTCCTCGATTGCCTTCAGGTTGATAGGGCCGAACGTCTTGCCATTGGCCAACTCAACCACCCATTGCATTCCGAGCTCAGGGAGATTTTCGACGGGCATCCACAACTGCTTGTCTTTGGATATCTTGTTGCCTGGCGCAATGCGGCAATTTTCCGCCCATTCACGGAGTCGTTCTATTTCAATAGGTCCGTATATATCTCCGTCGCCTGTCTGCAGGTACCAGGATGTTGCTTCGAGTTCGCTGTTCTGGTCTTGTGGCATGATTGACCCCTTGGATAAACACTGTTTGAAAACCGATTATTGCCGTTGCCCTGTTCCAGGTATATTGACCCAGGAAGTTAAATGAATTTCCACCGCCCCTATGTATTCAGCTAAGAAATGATGAAATCTAGCGCGGTATGGGCCGATCAGGCAAGAAAAAACATGACATTACTATCTTTGAATCAACCGGCCCTTTACTGGTTCTCTACAACAACAAATGAGGTCTCGGCTGTTGCGGTTTCCCCGCTGACATGATCCGCAATTCGAACCGTGAGGGTGTATTCCCCAGGCTCCAGCATTTGTTGCGGTTGAAGACGCTGTGAAGAGAAGATATCACGCATTGGACTCGTTCCTCCTCCCTTTACAAGAGAGATGGCAGAATCCATCAGGGGTTCGCCAGGGCCGGATCCGGAGCTGAATAATTTCATGTACTTTGTCAAATGGTAGATATACCTGTCGTCATTTCTTGTTTCATGCTTTGGGTTGGCGATTTCCACATAGACTTCCACGAATGGAATATTCTGTGCCGTCAGCGTTGTTCCATGCAGGGGATCATAATTTCCAAAACCGTTCACCCCTCTGGTCAGGACGAGTTTTGGTATCTCGAGAGTTTTGTGCAGCGCGCGCGTCTGCGCGATTTGTTCCAAATCGGAAGGCAGACCCGTTGGAGCCAGTGACGAAGAATCCTTTCGTTCGTCATCGACGGGCGATATGCGGGGATCCGTTTCAACCGATTCAGCATGAGGTGATCCGTCTCCGCGGGCTGGGAGTAAATCATTCATATGAATCCTTTCCCTGGCCATTAATACAACAAGGATTACAAGCAGGATATTTACGGTCACCGTTATCCCGACGCCTCCTAGAAGAAACGCGCGCTGCCTGCGTGTCAATGCCGCTGAGCTTGATTCCCATACCTGCGGCGCGTCCGCCTCCCCGGCGCTTTCGGAAGTCGTGGCCAGGATGGGCTTATCGGCTTCCGCAGGCGGCTCGGAAATTCCTACGGTTTTCGGGGGCGGAGTTACGTCTTCCGGTTCAACATCGACCATGAGCTGGTCGATGATTTTCGGCGGTACCGGTATATCGTCTTTTTCCGGTTCAGGCTTTTTCCGATCCGGCATGCTGTCAGAGGTCACGGCTCTTGTACCCTCGTATGATATGAATGAATAATCTATCGAACGGTGTTTGAAGACCGTAGAATGTACGGTGTATTGTCGCACTGTGCAATCCGCTCGCAGAAACTAGCTCTGAAGGGGCTGTAAATCAATAATAAACGGCTTCACGCTGTTTCCTGCCGCATTCCGGTAATGAATAGGATGAGAATTTGGGTTGCAGGATACATCCATATGGGGCTTGTATCCTGCGGCTTTCAAATTGCGCGTGATGAACACTGTGTGTATATTTGGCGATCCTCGTGGGCGTGTGGTGGAACTGGCAGACACGCAAGATTTAGGATCTTGTGCCGCAAGGCTTGGGGGTTCGAGTCCCTCCACGCCCACCATCCTTGCGGTTTTATTATAATAATTGAATGGTGATAAACAGGGTGCGCCGATTCAATGCCCCGGTTTCAACTGCGATTGGTACAGCCCAATGCAAGACGTTATGAACCAGGACAGCAGGATGCAAGCGGGGCTTGCGCTTGCAGGATGGTTGTTGCTTGTGTTTTCAGCCTCTGTCCCGGGCGTTATTATTTCCACAGGCGGATGGTATGCCCAACTCGACAAGCCTTCCTGGAACCCTCCGGACTGGATATTCGGTCCGGTATGGACGGTGCTTTACATAATGATGGCTGTGGCGGCATGGCGGGTTTGGCTGAAAGGAGGATGGTGCGCTAAAAAGGGTCCGTTATCCCTGTTTCTGGTTCAGTTGGGAATCAATGCCGCGTGGACGCCTGTTTTCTTCGGACTGCGGGAACCCGGCTGGGCCTTCGCGGCGATTGTCATTCTTTTTATGTTTATCCTTATGACTCTTCATGCATTCCGTGCGGCGGACCGCACGGCGGCCGTGCTCATGGTTCCCTATGCCGCGTGGGTGGCTTTTGCCGGGGCATTAAACTTCACTATATGGATAATGAACTGATATTGGGCAGGAGGCATGGAGGTTTCCCGTCCCTCAATAAGATACATAACATGAAGAGAGACACATGCAGGGGTCCATCTTCACTACCCGTTCCCTTTTGTTTCCGATGATCTCTGTTTGAGCCCGCTGTAAAAACCCTTTTCGAAGGAAATTAAGGTTTTATGTATTTAGAGTTGGCTATATACTCTTTTCATTACGTGTGATGTCTCCGCGCTGCACGGACTGCCAGCATATCGATGTGCACTTAAAGCTCCTGTGGATCAACAGGCGATAAAACACACATAGTCTGAGGCGGAACTCCAGAACTGATTACTGTTATTTTGCCCATCCGATTGAACAAAGGAATCGCGATGAATAAAAAAAGACAGCCGAATATTGTTTATTCCATGTCCGACGATCAACGGCATGATTACATGGGGTGCGCAGGGCATCCTTTCTTGGATACGCCGGCCATGGATCGCCTGGCCGAAGAGGGACTTCATTTCACAAATGCTTTCACAGCCATTCCTCTTTGCGCGCCCAGTCGGGCCAGCCATATGACGGGGGTATATCCTCATGAGCATGGCGTACTGAATAATTCGGAATCGCTGAATGAGGGTATGACATTCTGGGCACGGCTATTGCAGGAGGCGGGGTACCGGACCGGGTTTGTAGGTAAGATTCACTTCGACAACGCCGATGTACCAAAACCCGGATTCGATTTCTGGGCCAGCCAGTTCGGCGCCGGCGGACAAGGGCATTACTTCGATCCATGGTTCAATGTTAACGGCGAAGAAATCCAGATACCTGGGTACAACTCCGATGTAATGGCCGAACTGGCGTTGCGTTTCATCGAGGAGGAAGATGATCGGCCATGGGCTTTATGCCTGTGGTACAAGGCGCCGCATCAGCCGTTCGATCCTCCCGAACGGTATAGCGAAGCGTACGGCGACGCCGACTTGCCGCCGCCGTCCGCTGCTACGCTGACCCGGGAAGGAAAGTCCCGGAGCCTGCAGGAGCGCGAGGGTGGGCCTTTGACCGATGAGAAAGGGGAATTCGATCCGGACCGTCCCTTTTTTGACGGGAAGACATGGAGCGAGTTCATAAGGGATTACGCGCGGTCAATACGAGGTCTGGATGACGCCCTGGGCGCTGTACTTGACAAGCTTGACGAGATCGGGGCCGCAGATGACACCATGGTCATCCATACCAGCGACCACGGGTACTTCCATGGTGAATTCGGTTTATGGGATAAGCGATGGCTCCACGATCCAAGCATACGTGTGCCCCTTCTTATCCGTTATCCCGATCTAATTGATTCGCCGGGCAGGAAGGTGGATGAATTGATCCTCAGCCTGGATCTCCCCGCCACAATAACCGATCTTGCCGGCGCGGGTGTCCCCCGGCATTATCAGGGTAAATCCCTCCGGCCTCTTCTTGCAGGGGAGGGGGAATGGCATCGGGAGTATGTGCTGGTCGAATATTTCGAGGATCCACCGCATCCGGAGGCGCCGACCACCTTCTGCCTGCGAACCGCCGATGCCAAATTGATCCGATACTTCCGCGAGGGCGAGATAGAGGAATGCTACGATCTACGGAACGACCCGGATGAGGTGCACAACGTCATCTACGACCCCCGCTACCGTCCACTGGTGGAAGAGCTTCGGTCTTTGTTGGCCGGGGCGATGGCAGAGTTTGGAGCGCATGCTTAGCTGAGCGTTTAATTCATCGTCCTGCAGGAATGCGGTTGTGCCCGGTGCGGCGGGCGGCGGCAGCCGCCGGGTTTGACAGGTGCGCGGGCTTCTGGCATCCTGCTACCATTGCGGATCGTTCAGATACTTGCAGGTCTGCCGCAACAAAAGACTTCTTATCGTAGGAGAGTGATGTGCGAATTATATATCTGGATCTTGACGCCCTTACCCCCTCGCACTTGAGCTGTTATGGATATCCGCGTGCCACATCACCGGCGATCGACGCCATAGCCGCCGAGGGTGTCAGGTGCGACCGCGTATATTGTTCAGACGCGCCGTGTCTTCCATCCCGCACAGCTTTTACACTGGGGCGTTTCGGAATTCAGACGGGCGTTGTGGGACACGGAGGAACGGCTGCAGATCCGAAGCGACAGGGCAGCGCCCGCGGATTTCGCTCGACGTATGAAGAGGACAGTTTTCCGCGCCAGCTTCAGAAGCTGGGATTTCATACCGCCATGATTTCGCCGTTCGGTCAGCGGCATGCGGCTCATCATTTCTATGCGGGTTTCAGTGAGATCCACAATACCGGCGGCGGAGGCGTGGATGAAGCGCACATCGTACAGCCTGTCATCGAACGCTGGCTGGATCAGAATGCCCGGCGCGACAACTGGTATCTTCACGTCAACTTCTGGGACATACATACACCGTATCGTGCGCCCGAATCCTACGGTAATCCGTTTGAGGACGAACCGTTGCCGGAATGGATGACCGACGATATGATCGCCCGGCACGTGAAAAAGACGGGGCCGCATTCGGCCCAGGATCTCGGTATGTATACGGACGGCGAAGCCGATGAATATCCGCGCGTACCGCGCAGGATAACCGA
>SLRP01000190.1 GCA_007130845.1 Kiritimatiellia bacterium
AAGCACGCGCGTTTTCGTGATATTCATTCACAGTCAGGCTGAAACCAAGCTCCCCGAAATCCAGTTTGCGGCCCGGCTCAAGATAATCAGCATCATATGCAAATACGTCACGCACCATTCCGCTATCCTTGTATGCAGAAATCTCCCACTTATGATAATCAGACGCCAAGTTTGAGCCCTCGCCCTCGAACAAGGACAGAAAGGATTCCTGCCCGAAACGCTGGGTTACGAAACCGCCTGCGAGCAGCAGCATCAGCCCCATATGGATGGTAACAATCCCAATCTGGTTCCACCCGTAGGAAAACCTGAGCATCATGTTGCACATCAGGTTGATGAACAATACGAACAAAACCAGCTGTGTTCCGGGAAATGGGACATACCAGTCGAACAGCCATATGATCCAGGAATCAAAGAATCTGCTCTGGGCCTGATACAAGCCGTATTCCACCTGGTACAACGTTCCCCAGACCACCAGCACCGATAGAATTATCAGGCAGATTACCGTAAGCCGTATTGACAGAAAGAACTGGAGAACTTTGGACATCATTTTACCGACTTGCAAAGCTGCATGAATTGATCACGTTGTGAATCCAGAAGGGACTGAGACCCGGTTAATCGGACGAAAAGCGTATGTTCACCCTTTTCGATGACACCCACAAGTGTCGATGTTCTGGATGGGTCGGCAATCCAAGGAGAGAAATCAACCAGGACGCCCTCCAAGCCTCCCTGAGTCTCAAAGCGTCTCAAGCCGGAGAGATAGGCCTGCATTTCTTCTTCCGGCGGAGGTTCAATATCCACCTGTTCCATCCAGCGGCGCACATTGGCAGACAGACTCCCTGTATCGCCCGACAGGGCTATGAGAGTGCATTCAGCGGATTCATAGCCATGCGAAAGCTCCAGGGTCGCAAGGCGCATCCCCGTCCCCGGACTTTCAGTCCACCCCGAAGGGGTATCCCACGTGAATTCAGGGGTATCTGCTGCCTGCGGATCCGACGCAGGGAGTGGAGGCGCCGGCACGGCAGGCCCGGGTAACGCAGTTCTATCATCTGCGTGCCGATGATCCGCGGGCTGTTCACTCTGAGGTTCTATAACTATTTCCTGATAGTGACGTTTCGGGTCCTGTTCGGCGCACCCCGACAGAGCCATCAAAACACACATTCCAAATCCAATATGTAATATTCTGCCCATAGCAAAAACGTTCGAACAACTTATCGATCCTCCGCATTATGTCAAGAATGACCATGAATTATTGTATGGATGGTGTGATTTTACTATTATTCTGATCATTATAGTTCTCATGCACCCCGCATGCTACAATCAAATTAATGATCATACATATGGAGAGGTAAACCATGCCTCTCCTTGACGCTTTCGATACACCTGTACTCATGAAGGGATTCTTTATAACGGGAACCGACACAGGGGTGGGCAAAACCATGCTTGCTGCCTGGATAACCGCTTTCATGCGCTCCAAGAACATGGATGCCATGCCGATGAAGCCCGTACAGACAGGATGCGAGATGCTGAACGGCCGCCGTATATCCCAGGACCTGGAGTTCTGTTTGAGCGCGGGGGGCGTCCGTCCCGGCAACGGGATTCGCTCTTATATGACCCCCTACTGCTTTAAAATGGCCGCGTCTCCGCATCTCGCCGCCCGTGTTGAAGGAAAGGCCATCAGGCTTTCGGTTATAATGCGCGCCTTCAAGAAGCTCGCAGCAGTTCACGAAACCTTGATTGTCGAAGGGGCCGGAGGATTACTGGTCCCCCTGAATTCCAGAACAACAATGCTGGACTTAATTAAACACATGAAGCTTCCTGTCCTGGTTGCCGCTCGACCGGGGCTTGGAACATTGAATCATACTTTGATGAGCCTCAACGAGCTACAGCGGGCGGAATGCAGTACTGCCGGTATTGTAATCGTCGAATCCGCCGCTCCGGGCCGAAATATGATTGAAAAGGACAACCGCGCAACTCTGCGCTCTTTCAGCAAGACACCCGTGCTCGGAAGGATTAAATACATGGACAGTCCAGACCCTGCAGGGGTATTGACCTTTGCCGACCAGGCATTGAAAAGCAATTTGGAACGTTTGCTGAAATCGGATTTCAATTAATGCTAACGTATGGGCGCTGAGCCGAATCCTGGCAGGACACGACAGGCTATGGTGCATGAATGCCTGCGGGCGCTTGAATTATCGGCTTTATCGTGCTTTATTCCTCGACCGTGCGAAAAGGCCTTTGAAGTGTGCTATTTTAATAGTGAGACAGGAAAATATTCATTTATGAACAATAAAGACAATTTTGATTATGCATACGCCATGAATAACACGCATGTCGTGATGGTGCCGTCCAAGAGACTGGAGACCTTCGGGCACACAGTGGTAAATTATTCGCTTCTCAGCGAATTGATGGACTCGGTAAACCAGGTGCGAATACGGGAAGGCCGGATCAAGGCACACAGGCCCGAAATTATTACACCGCAATCCTTCGGGCAGATGCTGCTTGATGGGTTTGGCGAGGAAGCACGCAAATACGCAGACTTTCTTCAGGACAATGAAAGTGAACTTTTCATACTCAAATATGGATTCGTGATCAAAAAAGAGGAGGTCCGGCAGTACATTGTTCACGAGAGTCTGGAAACGGTCGTTGACCAGGTTAAGACTGATCTGCAGTCCAAGAATGATCCCCTTGGAGCACTTGTCGTAGGAGTGGACAACCCATGGGAGGTATGTCTGGTCAAGCTCATGGTTGAAGTAATGCAGAAATCAGTTCCTACGAACGTCCGTGAGATGCAACAGCAGCACCTTCTTCCGAAGGATCCCGATGAAATCCGGCGCGACCGGGAACGCGATATAGAAAATGAATTCCTAATCGCAAAGAATGATCGCTCCCGTATTTCGACATTGGGGGAGAAACT
>SLRP01000146.1 GCA_007130845.1 Kiritimatiellia bacterium
AAAGGAGCGAATATTTTCTTTCCGCGACGCCTTTGGTCAATGGGACCCTAAAAACCAGCGGCCTGAACTCTGGAACCAATTCAACGCGCGGATCCATCCGGGGGAACACATGCGGGTCTTTCCTCTGAGCAACTGGACGGAAATGGATGTATGGGAATACATCGACCGGGAAAACCTTGAACTGCCAAGCATATATTTCCGCCATTCACGAGAGGTGGTACGCAGGGATGGACAATGGCTTCCGGTAAGCGGCCTTCTACCGCTAAGAAAGGATGAGCAAACACACAGGCTTAATGTGCGAGTTCGCACCATAGGTGATATCTCCTGCACGGGATGCATAGAATCAAATGCAACAACGGTTAAGGAAATCATTAACGAAATCGCGGCCGCCAGAGTAACTGAACGGGGCAGCCGGGCCGACGACAAGCGCTCGGAAGCCGCCATGGAGGATCGCAAACGGGAGGGATATTTCTAATGGGAAAAGTGGCGGAACAAGTCCCATCGACTGAAAAACGGGCTGTCGAGCTGCTGAGATTCACTACGGCGGGCAGTGTGGATGACGGAAAGAGCACGCTGATTGGCCGTTTATTGTATGACAGCAAATCAATTTTAGAGGATCAGATGGAGGCTCTTCAGCGATCCGCGGACATTACCGGCGGCTCATCGGTAAACCTCGCCAATCTAACGGACGGCCTTCGGGCCGAGCGGGAACAAGGCATCACGATTGACGTGGCCTATCGTTATTTTGCAACTCCGCGCCGCAAATTCATAGTCGCGGATACCCCCGGACACGTGCAGTATACCCGCAATATGGTCACAGGGGCCTCTACATCAAATCTGGCCATTGTCCTGATAGACACCAGGCACGGTGTAATTCAACAGACAAGGCGCCATGCCTATATAGCTTCTCTTCTGGGCATTCCCCATCTTGTGGTCTGCGTGAATAAAATGGATCTTGTAGATTATTCCCAGGAGGTTTTCGACCGGATTGAAGAGGATTTCACAAAATTTTCCACCCGGCTTGATATTCAGGATATTACCTTCATTCCGGTGAGCGCGCTTATCGGCGACAATATAGTGGAACGCTCCGCTAACATGCCGTGGTATGAAGGCCCGATTCTTCTGAATCACCTTGAAGAGGTATATATATCCAGTGACCGCAACCTTACGGATCCCCGGTTCCCGGTACAGTATGTAATTAGACATGACGGCGATGGAAACAACGATTTCCGGGGGTTTTCCGGACAGGTCGCCGGGGGAGCCTTCCGTGTAGGGGACCCGATTGTAGTCCTGCCTTCCGGAAAGCGATCCACAATAAAGGAAATTCACACAATTGACGGACCAATAGACATCGCGTTTACCCCGATGGCAGTTGTACTAAGGCTGGAAGATGAAATCGACATCAGCCGGGGCGACACAATCGTTCATCCCGCCAATGTACCGTTTGTAACCCAGAGCCTCGAGACAACTCTGTGCTGGATGGATGATCAGCCCCTCCAGCTTTCAAGGCGATACATTCTAAAACATACCACACGGACGGTCCGGGCTATGATAAAGCAGGTTAATTACAAGGTTAACATCGATACCCTCGAACATGAAACAGCGGAGGCCGGCTTGGACCTTAACGAAATCGGGCACGTTTCCATAAAAACCTCGGCTCCCATAGTATTCGATCACTACAGGAAAAATCGCCAGACAGGCGGGTTCATTCTAATAGACGAGGTCTCACATCAGACAGTGGCAGCCGGGATGTTGAACGAGGTTCCAAGACAGCCGCCGATTCCCGAATACGAAGGATATATGATTTAATTCATCCTCCTTGATACTTGCATGCACTTTATACGACGGCAATCCCGTGATCCTGAAAATGAGGGCGGGCTGCCGCAAGGACTCAAGAACACGTATCCATGAACAACTCATCCATTCGTCACAAGGCTTTGCCCATGGCATGGGTTACCACGGGCAAACACCTGCTTCTGGTAGGCGGCGGCCGGATAGGAATGAACAGGCTGAGCACTGCACTGCAATTTGACTGGGACAGCGTGACTGTGGTGACACTGGATCCGGGCAAGGACCTTGCCCGCCTGGCCGAAACAGATGCACGCGTCACACTGCACGGCCGCCCGGTCCGGGAGTCCGATCTCGACGGAATCGACATGGTAATAGAGTCCACGGATGACGAAGCGTTGGGCCGAAAGATGGCATCATGGTGCCGCAAACGCAAAATACCTCTGAACTCGATGGACAAACTTGATGCCTGCGATATATACTATCCGGCATTGGTGTTTAGAGGGCCGCTCATTGTTGCGATCAACAGTAGCGGAGACGCACCAGCGCTCTCCGCTACCCTGCGGAAACAGATGGAAGAATGGATGGGGCCCGGCTGGGAAACTGCAGCCGAACTGCTGGCTGAATTAAGAAACAGCCTGCCTCGATCCGACGCGCGCATGGACCTTCTGAAGGGCATTGCAGAGAATAGAAGGTTTATCGAAATGATCGAGAATAATGACGTAGAAGGGATGAAAGAATTCATAGACGATGCAGTTAGCAGGATACCAACTTAAGGTGGCGCAACCCGAAACCCGGCCAGAAATGGTTTCCAGGTTGAAGCGCAACAAGACACCCATGCTGGTTCTTGACACATGCCAGAGACTGGAATGTTTCGGGCCTGCTGACATGGATAGCGACCTTGTAGACCTTTGCGGGCAGTGGGAGCACTGCAGGGCATTTGAACGGCTGGCAAGGATTGCCGCTGGACTTGAAAGTCGCATTCTCGGTGAACTTGAAATTCTTGGACAGGTAAGAGATGCCTATAAGGAATTCCGCAGGATGGCAAACGGCAACAGCCGCAAGCTTGACAGGACGATTCAGGACGCGCTTGCTCTTGCTCGGAAGGCAAGGCGGGAAAGTGGAATCGACCGCAATCTGACGTCGCTTGCTGCGCTGGCATCCCGCGAACTGTTGAATCGTATTCCTTCGAACGCGCCAATTGCGGTTATCGGATCAGGGTCAATCGCAGGAAGCGTTGCACGCTACCTTTCAAAACGCGGATCATCACCCGTTCGCGTGACCAGCAGATGCCCTGACCGTGCAATTTGCCTTGCGGAGGAAGTGGGTGGATTCGGAGGCGGACTAGATCAACTTATTCCCCTTCTGGACGGTGTATCCGGTATTATTTCCGCCACCGCCGCGCCCCACCCGGTCCTATATTCCCATCATGTTGATGCTTCTTCGCGCCCACTGACAGTCATTGACCTGGCAGAACCCCCTGATTGTCACACCGACATTCAGAATCTTGATGATCTTGGCTATATAAGCCTGGAGGACATTGAATCAAAAGCCCTGATCAACACGGCGGAAAGAAGGAAACGGGCTGAGGTTGCCTCACGGATAATTCGCGATGGAGCACTGGCGTGGTCGCAAAGTCGCTGAAGATCGCCACTCGCGGCAGCCGCCTGGCTTTGGCGCAGGCCGAGGAAGCCCGCCTAACCATTGATGGGATTATACCCGGCCTGCCCTGCCTTGAAATGGAAACTTTCGGATCTCCCGGCGACCGGGATCAAGACACTCCTTTATCCGATAAATCGGTTCCCGACGACTTTTTTACACGAGACCTTGATGACGCACTGCTTAAGGGCAGGGCTGATATCGCAGTCCATTCCGCCAAGGATCTTCCGGATTCCATGAGGGATGGCTTGACAATCGCCGCATTGCTCCCGGCCACGGAAATTCGTGATGCGCTGGTCTTCCGAAAAGACCGTGCAAAAGGCCGTCCGCCCGGCGTTATAGGGACCAGCAGCCCTAAACGCAACGAACAAATCCGGCTGGTTTATCCTGAAGCGAAGACACGTCCTTTGCGTGGAACAATTGACCAGAGACTGGAAAAGCTGGATGAAGGCGGGTTTGACGCCATTGTAATTGCAGCATGCGCATTGCAAAGGCTAGGACTCGAAGACCGCATAGGTGAATACCTTTCGTATGATCCCGTTCCCCAACAAGGTCGCCTTGCCCTGGTTACGCGGACATGCGACACGGAATTGAACAAGGCCCTGCGCTCCGTTGATGTGCGGCGCAAGGCAGGGCTGGTGGCCATTATTGGTTGCCCGGCAGACCCGGCAATGAGATCCATGAGATCCGAACGATACCTGAAACAGGCCGACATCATATTTCACGACAGGCTTCTCCCGGACGACATAATGCTCGCCATACGCGATAGGGCGCTGCCGGTTGGAAAGGTCGGCGGTCAAAAATCCATATCCCAGCCCGATATTCACAGAATGATGTTGATGGAGGCGGAACGCGGACGATTGATCGTGCGCCTGCATGGAGGTGATCCTTGCATATTTGCCCACCTAAGCGAGGAATTGGACTTTCTGACTGCCTGGAATATAAGGGTCGATATCGTACCCACCGTCACTGCAGCACAGGTGGCCGCCGCCCATGCACATGCTTCACTGACACACCGGAATGACGGAGGGGGTGTCAAGTTCACTTCAGGTCACACCCCGCGTGGATCGGCTGAAGAACGAATGCCCGGGCCGGGGGAAGGGAATCTGGCAATCTACATGGGTGTCGGAAGCACCCGCAAACTGGGCAAACGCCTGATGGACGCCGGATGGCCCGGCGACACATCGATAGTCATAGGAGAACGCATCGGATACCGCGACGAACGCATTTCCACCGCTAGGCTTGACGGGTTGACTGAACTTACAATTGCCAAGCCGGCAGTATTCCTCGCCGGCATACGCACTTATCCATCCAGCGGATATACTCTGTTCACGGGAACTGATCCGGAACATTTTCTGAATCATGGACCATTGATTCATTGGCCGGTGATAAAACTCGTTTCCCGGCCTGTTAAAGAACGGACATCAATTCTGGATAAAATTCTGCCTGTCGCTGACGGGGTCATCTTCCCTTCCCGGTTCGCCGTCGGAAGTTTCATGGAAGCTCTTAAGAAGCAACGGGATGTCCGAGCGCTTGCAGGGAAAAAAATATTGTCGGTGGGCCCGTCCACTACCATGGAATTGGAGCGTTATGGTATAATAGCCGATGCCTCAGCGGATACGTATGGCGGTGTAAGCGCTCTCTCTGAAGGTATTTCAGATGATTTTGCAGGCAAATACTTATACCCATGTTCCGACGCGGCTCCCGTACAACAACGGGGAAATACGCTCAGAATGCACGGCATCGACATATGCCCGTATATTTTCTATTCAAACCGAGTTACAGCATACAGCAAACTTCCCGATATTCCTTTCGGACGCGTCCTGTTTACCAGCACAAGCACAGTAAAAGCCTACTTCGATACGTATCCGCATGAACTTGAAGAACACAGAACCTGGCTGGCTGTGGGCCCATCCACTCTGAACGCCCTCGAGGCAATGGGACTGTCTGCGGATATCATCGACGGAGAGTAGCTATGCTGTGCCGGCTCAAGCGGACTATAAAACACACAACGTTATGGAAACACGGCCACTTGATAGCTGCTTATCCAATCATCACAACCTGACTGGCAGGGTGCGTACGAATACTTGTCTTTAAGGCCATCCTTTTCCAGTGCGTATTGAAAAGATTACTTGTGATGCTTGTTATGCGGCACAAGTACTTAATTTAAGATATTGCATATATCACCGGTTGTGTCATCTTTTCTTAAAACCATAACGAGAAGGAACATACTACATGTCAACACATCCTACTACTGAACGCCTGGCTCAGGCGCTCAAGATCCGTCAGAAAATCGACAAACTTGACAACGAACGCAATAAACTGTCCGACCAGCTTATGAGGGTTCTGGCCGGAACTAAGGTAGTTAACCGTGCGGATCAAGGGCAGCGCAGGAAACAGGGCCCACGAGGTGCTTCAAGCAAAGCAACCGCCACAACCCGCATTGGCAGGAGCAAGGAAAGCATCAAGGAAATGGTTAAGGATATTCTAGAGAACTCAGGGAAAGCATTGAGCATACCAGAAATTCTGGAGCGCCTTAAATCCAGGGGACACAGGACCAGGTCGGCCAATCCGGCGAAGAGCTTAGGGGTTATGTTGTACAGAGACAAGGACTTCAAGAAGGCCGGGCGCGGATTATTCAGTGTTCGCGGATCCAGGACTGGAACATCCGCCGCGGTCAGGCAGACCGGTGCTAAATCTATCAGTTCAGGAAGTGGCAAACATCAAACCTTGAAGGATGCCGTGATTTCGGCATTCAAGGCTCCCGGCAATGTCATGAAGGTTTCTGAAATCGAAACAGCTGTCCGCTCGGCAGGCTATAAATCAAAGGCAAAAAGCCTGACACAACAGCTAAGCAAGTTGCTGAAGGACAAACGCACCTTCAGAAAAGTCAAACGCGGCGTGTATGCATTGAGAAAATAGCAAGAGCCGGCTTTCATTGGCCGGATTCGGACACTACTCAATACATTTCAGCTTATTCGGTACGCCCGGCACGGTGTAAACTCATTCCCTGAAAAGGGCAGTCAACAGGCAGCCCGCGTCATGATAATTAGCATTTCACAAGCAGGCACGCAGCGGTATACGGTTGAGACTAGATATTGTTCTTCCTATAATGGAGGGAAAACCACTATGGAGCAACATGTCTGATTTGAAAAAACGCGCTGAAGAGGTAATGCCGGGGGGGGTGAACAGCTCTGTTAGGGCCTTTCATTACGTGGGAGGCGACCCGATATTTGCCAAGTCGGCAAACGGTGCGTACATTGAAACGTTCGACGGCAGGCGATTAATAGATTTCTGCATGTCATTCGGTCCTCTTATCCTTGGACACGCACACCCTGATGTAGTGGAAGCCATACAGCGCGCATCAGAGCGGGGAACGAGCTTCGCCGTAACAACGGAGGCGGAGATAGCAATGGCAGAATTAATCCGCGATGCCGTTCCGTCCATGGAGCGAATTCGTCTGGTCAATTCCGGAACCGAAGCATGCATGACCGCAATTAGGCTTGCGCGCGGGTATACCGGACGCAACAAGATCCTGAAATTCAGCGGGTGTTATCACGGTCATTCGGATGGACTTCTGGTTAAAGCCGGAAGCGGTGTGGCGGGAATTGCCGCCGCTTCATCCGCTGGCGTTCCCGATAAGATAGCCGAACAGACCGTTGTTGCGCGATTCAATAATCCTGAGGATGTCAGCAGGATGATCGCGGATGAGGGTGCAGATCTTGCGGCCATAATTGTCGAGCCGATTGCAGCCAACATGGGCTTGGTTGAACCTAACGATGGTTTTCTTGAATTCCTGCGTCAGAAGTCTGATGAATGCGGCGCGTGTCTTATTTTCGACGAGGTTATCACTGGATTCAGGTTTACCTTCGGAGGATACCAGAATATCTGCGGGACGAGACCTGATATAACATGCCTCGGCAAGATCATAGGTGGAGGTCTTCCCATAGGGGCGCTGGGAGGACGCGCGGATATCATGGACTGCCTTGCGCCTGCCGGCCCCGTATATCAGGCGGGAACTCTCAGCGGCAATCCAATATCGGTTGCCTCCGGATTGGCAACATTGACCGAACTAAAAAGCAACCCGCCTTATGAAAGGCTGGAAAAGGGAACAACAGACCTCGTAAGAGCGATGACTCAAACAGCAGAAGATACAGGCGTTGATGTACGGATCCCGCATATCGGTTCTCTGTTTGCGCCGTTGTTTACTGATCGCAGTGTAAAATATTTCGAAGACGTTGAAACAACGGACCAGAATAAATTTAGCGAGGCATTCCGGCTGCTTCTTGATAACGGAATCTACTTCCCTCCATCACCATTCGAGGTATGCTTCCTGTCTTCCGCCCATCATGATTCCATTCTGGACGATGCCGTCGAGGGCTGGAACAGGACATTGAAAGGTCTGACTTTATCATGACAGCTAATACAGGGGCACAAAATTCACGGCCTACTGCTGATAATCCATCGCTTGCAGAGCAGGGACGGGATGCTGAAGGCAGGAATATCACAAGCGAGCGACGCCTGTATATGCAGTTGCTGGCTTTCGGGGATGTTAATGACACGGAAAAGTTGATCCAGGCAGTAGAATACTCGGGAATTCATGGAACGCTTTATATGGATGTAAACGATCCACGAGGCGTTGCATTCGTCACGGCTCACACCAATCCCGACTTTTTCGTGAATTCATGGCGTACCTTCTTAAATCGCTCTCCGTTTGCCGAACTGACCATTAAACATGAATACACAATGCTGGGCCGGACATATGCGATCGGATATGAGTCTGACCTTGAACACATTTTGATAAATCGACCCCTTCACAGGATATGCAACCCGGACTGGCCATGGGCTGTCTGGTATCCACTTAGAAGATCCGGCATGTTTGAGAAACTCCCCAAGGAGGAACAGCGCGATATCCTTATGGAACATGGACGACAAGGGGCGGAATTCAGCGCAGCCGGACACGGCTACGATATCAGACTCGCATGCCACGGGTTGGACAGAAACGACAACGACTTCGTGGTGGCGTTGGTGGGTCCAGAACTGCACCCTCTCTCTGCCATGGTGCAAGCCATGCGTAAAACACGCCAAACCTCTGAATTCTTGACCAACCTCGGGCCATTCCTGGTTGGAAAAATCATATGGCACACTCCATTTGAGCGCTACCTGGAGAGGATACTGTGAGCCAGCAAAATAATGCACAGATCCACAGATTCCTCAAGGCCTGCCGATGCCAAACCACTGATGCCACGCCTATATGGCTTATGCGTCAGGCCGGTCGTTACATGCCAGAATACAGAGCACTGCGTAAAGATTACACCATTCTGGAGTTGATAAAAACCCCTGAGCTCGCCGCAGAAGTAACGTTGCAGCCGGTCAAGGCATTCGATGTGGACGCTGCCATAATTTTCGCAGACATACTCACCCTTCCGGAAGCCATGGGCCTGGAGCTGGAATTCATTGAAAACCTGGGTCCGGTCTTCCATAACCCGATTCGTAGTGAAGCCGACGTTTCCAAGCTCAAACCGGTCGACCCGTCTGAATCTCTGCGGTTCACCATGGAAGCCATTGAAAACACCGTTAAGGAATTGGATGGCCGGCTTCCGCTTATTGGTTTTTCCGGCGCTCCGTTCACTCTTGCGTCCTACGCCATCAGGGGAAGTTCAAGGGAGGATTTAACCCGGGTGAAACAGTGGATGTATGCCTTTCCTGAAGCATGGCACCGTTTGATGAATACCCTGTCCGAAGCCGTAATACTGTATTTGTCAGCTCAGGCAAAAGCCGGAGCTGATGCCCTGCAATTGTTCGATAGCTGGGTGGGAATTCTTTCACCTCAAGACTACAGGGAATATGTGCAGCCACATATGCAGCTGATTTCGGATACCATTCGCTCTGAAACATCCGTGCCGCTGATACATTTCGGCACGGACACGGCCGGACTTTTGCCCATGATAAGCGCGCTGGGTTTTGATGTAATCGGACTGGATTGGAGAGTCCCGTTGAAGGATGCATGGAAAATATTGGGCGCCAAAACGGCCATACAGGGCAATCTCGACCCCGCCGTTCTGCTCGCGTCTCATTCCGTAATCCGCAGACAGGCTGCGCTGATCATTGACGGGGTCCGGGGGCGTTCAGGCCATATATTCAATCTTGGACACGGGGTGATAAAAGACACACCAACCGAACATGTATCCGCCCTTGTAGAATTTGTTCATGACTATTCAAAGTGCAACGCGTCGTCATGAATAACGTGGTTATAATAGGCGGCGGCATAACCGGACTGACTGCGGCATGGCACTTAAACAAACAAAACCCATCGCTTCGCATAACCCTTCTCGAAGAGAAACAGCAACCGGGAGGTAAAATCCGCACTGTTCACGATCAACTATTCACTATTGACGGCGGCCCGGATTCATTCATTACACAGAAACCGTGGGGCATTGAATTATGCCGTGAGCTCGGCATTGAAGACCGAATGCTTCCATGCAATCAAGACAGGCAACAGGCGTCGATTCTGTATCGAGGCCGCCTGGTTCCCCTGCCCTCTGGATTTCGGTTTTCGATACCTACAAGAATCATGCCCCTTGTTCGAACACCGCTTTTTTCAGCATCAGGCAAACTGCGAATGATGATGGAACCTTTCGTACCTCCAAAACAGAGCGATGAGGATGAGAGTGTTGCCGAATTCATGCGGCGCCGATTCGGAAGGGAAGCCGCCGACCGCCTTGCCGGACCGTTGATGGCCGGGATATATGTATCGGATCCGGAGCGGTTGAGCCTGCCGGCCACATTCTCCCAGTTCGCTGAGATTGAGCGTAAGCACGGAAGCTTGATCAAGGCCGCCCGAAAGGCAGTCAGGATAGGCCTCGGCGATAAGTCCGGCAGCCAACCTTCAGGCCAAGCGATGTTCATGAGCCTTCAGAACGGTATGGCAGAGCTCGTAAAAGCCCTCTTGAACAGAATGAGCGGCACCATCATAAAGACCGGCATGAAGGCAAGGCGGATTGAATGCTCAGGGGGTAAATTCATTGTGCATGCCGGCTCCGAGCAGTTTACCGCGGATCATGTGGTTCTTGCTATTCCTGCACACACGGCTTCATATCTGATCGACCCGCTGAACCCGGAATGCTCCCGCCTGATGAATCAAATACGGTTCGTTTCCACTGCAACCGTAGCGCTTGGTTATAAAGACCCGTTTGAAGGCCGGGTGCCGCCAATCACAGGATTTGGTTTTGTTGTTCCGGAATCGGAAAAGCGTGACATACTTGCATGCACATGGAGTTCAAATAAGTTCAACGCACGCGCTCCGGACAAACACGACCTATTCCGGATGTTCATGGGCGGACCGTGGAGGGAGGATAACGCGCACCGATCCGACAAGGATCTGATTGATTTGGGCCGTTCCGAGCTTAACGAACTGCTGGGTATCAGGAAGAAACCGGTAATCCGGACAATATTCAGATGGCCAAGAGCCAACCCGCAATACGATGTAGGCCATCGCGACATCGTCACAAGCATTGAAGAACAACTGCATACTTTCCGGGGACTGCACATTGCGGGAAGTTCATATCACGGTATAGGAATACCGGACTGTATTCGCAGCGCAAGAAGAGCGGCGGATCGGATTCTGGATAACGTCGGTATGGAGACACCGAATAATGCCGCCCGAGAAAAGAGAACCAAGTAACCGGCAATGAATTTGTATGCAGGAAAAGGGAACTGCAACAACAGGTAATCACCATGTCAGACAACCTTGAAACCACGCCTGAAATTGAATCCATTTTGACAAAATATATTCAACGCCGGGCCGACCTCGAAAACGAATTGAAATCCATCGAACAGGATCTGGCTTCCCGGCTTGGTGCCAGAAACAAAGTCACAGTGGAGTTCAAGGCTTTCGGAAAGAAGTATAGGG
>SLRP01000068.1 GCA_007130845.1 Kiritimatiellia bacterium
GGCATGATCCGGAATTTGAGGGAGGAATTTCCCATGTTGAACGAGGAGGAGTTGCGAGGGGAGCGCATGTCCCTGCTCGTTGAGGCAAATGAGCGTCTGGCCCTGGGTTTTTCATGTTTCGCTTTTACATTGCTGGGAATTCCCCTGGGCATGAAATCACGCAGGAAGGAATCCTCGATAGGTGTGTTGATCAGCCTTGGAGTGGTGTTCGCGTCCTACACACTGATAATCATAGCGGGCGCCTTGGTAAAATATCCACAATTTCGGCCTGATCTTATAGTATGGACGCCCGTGTTATTAGGGGAAATTGTCGGGTTTTATCTGATAAAGCGTCAGGATTAGTGAGGTAAGCCGGGAGGATATTATTGAATAAAAAAATGAACAAGATACTGCGTGAGGACGGTCGCGAACCTGGGGAGATACGGCCCGTTCGATTCCACAAGGATTTTGCGCCAGCAGCAAAGGGGTCTGTGCTTGTGGAAATGGGAAAAACCAGGATTGTATGCGGGGTATCCGTCCAGGAAAGCGTGCCCCGCTGGATGCAGAACCAGAAGGTTGCCGGGGGTTGGGTGACTGCAGAATACAGCATGCTGCCTTATGCCTCGCCTGAAAGGAAATCCCGTGAATCATCCACTGGGAAGATAGGCGGCAGAACACAGGAGATTCAACGACTTATCGGCAGATCCTTGCGGGCCGTCATCGACCTTGAAGCCCTTGGCCGTCGAACCATGTGGGTCGATTGCGACGTTGTTCAGGCAGACGGCGGAACCAGGACAGCGGCGGTCACTGCGGGCTGTGTAGCTGTCCGTCTTGCCGTGAGACGGCTGATGGAGGAAGGGTTGCTGGATGCCGATCCGGTAAGGGAAGCCGTAGCCGCTGTCAGCGTAGGCATAGTGCGCGGCGTCCCGCTGCTTGATTTGTGTTATACCGAGGATGTCGAAGCTGAAGTGGATATGAATGTGGTAATGACCGCATCCGGAAAATTTGTTGAGGTACAGGGGACGGCTGAAACGGATCCGTTCAGCAAGACAGAATTGTCCAGCATGATGCGACTGGCCGGAAGCGGTATAGAAACACTTGTAATGGAGCAGGAAAAGGCGCTTTCAACAGGGTAAGACTTGGGTCAGGATATCATCCTGCTTTATCAGGGCATCATTGTTCCATCGCATCTGAGTTCCGAGCGCCCTAGAAATTGAGTCATAACTTCTTGATTCGCAACGGAGCGATTGCGTTATCGGGTGTCTCATGGATATGTTGGAACCTGTTCGTAAACAGGGATGAGTGGATGTTTCGACTGCGGGGATATCGGAAGGCGCGGGAAGCGGACCGGGTAAGGGTATCCGTTTAAGTGTATCCGGTTAAGTGTAAAGAGCGGGGGTTATGACGGTACTTTTCGGGCGTGAGAAGCTAGTGGTCCATCGTTCCGAACATCGCGTAGCGGCCATGCTTACGGCGCTTTCAAAGGCGGTAACCCGTCAATAACACCCTTACTCGGCCACCCTTAACCGACTCCGCTTGCGCCGTCTTGTCCGTCATCGCTTTAGCGACTGCAAAAGCCCGATAGACTGAATGGGTGTCCCATTTTGGAACTCAGGAAGACTTGGGTCAGGATATCATCCTGCTTTATCAGGGCATCATTGTTCCATCGCAGACGGGTTTCTTAGGTTGAATCAAAGGCAGGCGGATTCGATATGGCCGGTAAATCGTTCGGCATCTTCGGGCTTATCCGTTATCCATTCGAGTATTGACCTGTTCTGTGGAGGGAACGGGCTGATATTCAGGTTCTCTTCCGTCCACTGCACAAGTCGCCAACCCTGTTCCATCCTTATGACTCCCTTCAAGCGCCGTAATCCCGTCCCGGCGGGGTGTCGATGTGCGTTATGAAGCAGATCTTCAAGTTGTTTACGGCATACTATTCTGGATGCGTCCGATTCCCATGAACCACGTGCCGGCCGATATTGATGATCCACTGTCCTGTCGGTCTGTTCCAAGTCGTGAGAACACACCGGCAAGTCATCTTTAAGCAAGGCATCGGGCAACTCGCCGTTTTTAGTGGCAATAACCATGGTCTTGGGAGGGTTTAAACGTCTGGTCCAGTCGTGAAAGTGCGCCATCTGCTCATCCGTTGCCAAATCGGTAAAATTGGCCACGAGGCAGTCTGCTTCGTCGATCAACTGCCGGAAAAAGGGAAGTGTTTTGTAATGATCTTCCTTAATGCGCACAGGGGAGATCATGCTTATAACCGGGCCGGCGACTATTGGCAGCGACCGTGCCATGCGTTGCAGATCATGCTTCAGCGGGGCCAGCAATGCGAGGCCGCTTGGTTCAATGAGTATCCTGTCCACATCTCCTGGACGAGCCAGCCTGGCAAGGCTCTCCTCAAAATATGCCGGCGATGTGCAGCACAGGCAACCGCCCGGTATAGATATAATCTCTATTGCCGGGCGGCCGCGTGCGTCGCCGATGATCTTACCGTCCATTCCCGCGAGCCCGAAATCGTTGACCAAGACCGCTATTCTTTTCGAACCCGCCTGTTTCCCAACCCATTCCAGGATGGCTGTTGTTTTGCCGACCCCGAGCGGGCCGGCAATAACCCTGCAGGGGATTCTGCCGGTCTGTGGACGCAAGCTCATGTAGCAGGTGTTTCCGCCTCGATGCCGTACTCGCCAAGAGAGCATATGGCCGGATTGACATTCGGAATCATTGCTTCTATCAATTCGTCTTCCGTTTCAGGTATTTCCTCCATAGCCATATCCATCATATCAATCCAGGGAACTTCGCGGTCCGAGAGCTTGATATGCCCCTCTTCGTGTCCCTTGCGGATTTCTTCAATGGCGCATTTGGCAGCGACTCTGGTCTGTTCGTAAGGTGTTGCGACTTGGA
>SLRP01000136.1 GCA_007130845.1 Kiritimatiellia bacterium
CAGGTCTTGCCCAATACCGCAGCGGTGGGCGGGCACCCTATCTGGCCGACGATATCCGTTCCTCACGGTGGATTGGAGTGGCGATGGTGATGGGCAGTGACGATCGTAACATGAGCGAAGTGCCCCGTGTTTCACCGCTGCTGGGCTCCTCGCAATACAAGGTGTTTGAATTTGATGGCGGCCATACTTGGGCGCCTCCAGAGGTGTTTGCAGAAGCCGCAGACTGGCTGATGCGATATGCGCTTTACGAGGGGCCAGTCAATCCCGCCTTGGAGAATTATTATGCCGAGTACTTCTGGACGCTGGTTCGATCGGCTCAAGCTGAAGAAGATCCGTGGAAACGCTATTCCCTGATCTCCGAGGCCGCGGCCTTGGCCGATGCACGCGGCATTGGCCGCTCACCGGATGAACGGGAGATACTGTCGCTGATGAGTTCAGAGTCCAGACGCTTGCGAAGTGACCCAGCTGTAAGCCATCAATTACGGGCGGCGAGCGTGCTTGGCCGGATTGAAGAGGGGGGCGCACGTATGCGGCCCCAAGCGTTGCGCCAGCAACTCCAGTCCTTTCTCGATCAGTATGGCAACACCGAAGCCGCGGCCAATGCGCGGACCATGCTGACCGAACTGCCCGAGCAATAACCTTCGTGGTTGAATAAAAGGGACAGAGAAATAGTTGTTGCTAATAACACCCAAATCCGGGGAGCGACCGCTGTATTTCTCTGAACGCAGATTTTTAAGGTCGAAAAGGGATAAAGCCGCCCCAAAAGGAGGTAATTTCAGATTTCTACCGGGTTATGGATT
The DNA here is from genome assembly GCA_007130845.1 of Kiritimatiellia bacterium. Taxonomy (GTDB): domain Bacteria; phylum Verrucomicrobiota; class Kiritimatiellia; order SLAD01; family SLAD01; genus SLRP01. Next base: position 801 of record SLRP01000136.1, read on the forward strand.
ATGAATGAATATCTGCCGACCATTGGAATGAATGCCGTCTGAGTCTTCCAGTTCAGGGATGAAGTCCCGTTTTTCTCGAGTTCCGGCTTTTACATTGCCTGAGAGTGCAGCTTCTGGTTTCATGTTCCGGTGCCAAGTGTGTGGCAATTGCTTGTGTCGCGTGATGCCGTGAAAAAGATATTTTACAATACTCTAAACGTGATGCGTCACTATATTCCGGCTGTTTGTATAATGGTCCTGACGTCATTGACGTTGTCCGCCAGCCCGGATGCAGATTTGCCGGAGCCCAACCCGTTGACGATTTATCTGATTCGCCATGGAGAAACCGACTGGAATCTTCATGGAAAGCTTCAGGGCGATACGGATAATCCCCTAAACTCCACGGGAAAGCGGCAGGCATTGGAAAATGCCGCACGGTTGCGCGGTGTGGATGTGGACCACATTTATTCCAGCGGCCTGAAGAGGGCGATTCAGACCGCGGAGGTTTTCGCTGTGCGTGCGCCGGTGACCTCGCTGGAGCAGCTCAATGAAAGATCACGCGGGGTTTATGAGGGCCGGATTGCAGATGAAGTAGAAAAGGAATTTCGTCCTCGGTTTCTTGATCCAGAAGACGATCTTAACGGAGGAGAATCCCTGGCATCAACTGCAAGACGAGTGTCACATGCGACCAGGGATATTGTGCAGTCCCACCCGGGCGGAACTGTCATGATCGTAGGGCATAGTGGTATTAATCCGTTGATCATCGCGGAGTTGACCGGAATGGATCCCGGTCGGGCCCTTGCAGAAATCAGGCAGGGCAATGATGAGGTATTCAAGATTACGGTTTATTCCGACGGACACGCCATGGTGTGGAAAATGGTTGATATTCCCTTTTCTCCTGACGAATAGACTGCTTGCAAAACACTGCTGTTTAGGAAGACAGATGACGTCGGATCATTAAGTTTGAAAGCGGAGCCGCTTATTCTCCCTGAACCGTGACTACAATCGTTCGGGATCGGGGTTTGATGTCGCATTCAAGATGAAATATCTGCTGCCATGTTCCCAGCAAGGGAGCATTGTTTTCAACTGGAACAGTTATTTCCGGTCCCATGAGGGTGGCTTGCAGGTGCGAATGTCCGTTGCCGTCGTGCCATGTCTGTTCATGCCCGTATTGGCTGCTTGGCGGAATCAGCCGGTCCAGAAACTCCGGCACATCCCGTTCCAGGCCCGGTTCGAACTCCACCGTTCCTATCACGGCAGTGCTGCCTATGTTGAATACATGAACAATGCCGGTCTTTATCCCTGACTGGGCCACTATGCCGGTGATACTTTGTGTAAGGTCATGCATGTGCCGGTGCCCGGATGTTTCAATCGTGAATCTTTCCCTGTGCGTTGTCATGAATTGAAGGATACTCCTTTCATTGCTGCATTCTCCTGCAGGTATGCAGAATTAATTAGTTCATGGAAGTGCCAAGATTTTATCGGGCGGTCAATGTCGAACTATGATGGTACTTGCCAGATTTGAACATTTTATTATGAGACGGTTAATCTCCGGGGTTCTGCTGATTTTTGGGTCTTGACCGTCTGTTCCAGTTCCATTGCTTCAAGTATAATCAAGCAGACATGGCATCCAAGGATACAGCATCGGCCGGTTGAAAATACTTCGAAAAACTTGAAATTGTCATTAATCGCCGATGTTTTAGTTGTATTCCGGCACCCATTTCCCCGCGTATTTTCTAGGAATAAGGCATTACTTGCATAACACGCATAAGTCTATCGGATTTATGTGGTTGACGTCTGTCATTATGTGGTGCATACATATGGGAGTTTTTTTCGAAAAGTAGGAATAGAATATGTCCGTATTTGGCGATAAACCGGTGCCGCGTTTCGTGGTTGATAAGATAACGGAATTGGTGGAAGCGGGTGAGACCGGTAAAATTTACGATGAAGGGACGGCGGTCAATGCCCTGCTTCGCAAGGTGGGGATCTATGACGATCGTCAAGCCGGCTATTACATGCTCCGGATTCGCATACCAGGCGGCTGGCTGAATGCGGAACAGGCACGCACAATCGGCGAAATAGCGGACGAACTATGTGACCGGCCGCCTGATTCAGAATATCAGACCGATGATTTTCCTGAACGCTTTCTTGAGCTTACTACCAGGCAGAACATCCAGCTGCACTGGATCCGGCTTGATCGGATGCCAGAAATCTGGAAACGCCTGGGCGCAGTGGGCATTAATACCCTGCAGGCCTGCGGTGATACCACCCGTAACATTACCGGGTGTCCTGTGGACGGCATCGACAAGGACGCTTTTTTCGATGTGGGGCAGCAAGTACAGGAATTGAACGATTGGCTGTTGGATCATCCTGAGGAAAGCGCGAATCTGCCCCGCAAGTTCAAGATAGCTCTTACAGGGTGCTGTGAGGACTGCATTCTTTCCGGTGTTAATGATATGGCCTTTATGCCGGCGAGAAAGGATGGAGTGTTCGGATTCCATCTCCGCCTGGGAGGGGGATTGAGCGATTATCCGCGGTGCGCGACCGACCTGGAGGCTTTCATTAGATTCGACCAGGTGCTCCCCGTTGTTCGCGCCTGCTGCCGGGTGTATTGCGACTTTGGAAATTTCGAGGACAAGGCGGCGAACCGGTTCCGCAGGGTTGTCAGCGAACTCGGCATGGACCGCATCAGGGCGGAGCTTGAGAAACGTCTTGATTTCCCACTAGAAGAGGCGGGCGAAGACCTGACTTCCCGGGCCCGGTATGATCACGTAGGCGTTTACGAGCAGCGTCAAAAAGGCCTTCGGTATGTCGGACTGGCCGTGCCGGTAGGCCGGATGCAGGGTTCTGATTTTATTGAGGCTGCGCGTCTGGCTGAAACTTACGGGGACGGCGGAGTGCGCGTTACCCCGCGGCAGAACCTTGTTCTCTCCGGGGTCCCCGAGGGACGAGTGGATGACCTGCTGGACGAGCCGCTGCTGGAGACGTATTCGCCCCATGCGGACACTTTCAGGCGTTCGGTTGTGGCGTGCACCAGTTCACCCTTCTGCAAATTCGGGATATTGAACACCAAACGGACCGGCACGGATCTGGCTGATGAGCTGGATTCCTGTTTCCGCGGACTGGATCTTGGTCCTGTACGTGTGCATATTTCCGGATGCAAGGCATCTTGCGCGCAGGTTCAGATTGCCGACATCGGGTTGCGGTCAAGCATAGCGAAGGACGAGGATAATACATATCCGGCGTTCGACATATGCGTGGGCGGCAATCCGACATTCGGAAAACTTGCAAGATGGATCAAGGGCGAGGTTCCGGTGCCGAACGCCATTCGCGGAATGAAGGCCCTTATTGATGATTTTCAGAAGCAGCGATCCGATGGGGATACGTTCGGTGAGTATGTCAGGGGGCGAGATGAAAAGGAGTTGGCAGGTTACTTCGAGGAGAACAGGATATGATTGAACCAAGAAATATTACAGACCCCTCATTGGACGCAAGGGACGATGTAGCCATCAAGGCTGGAATGCCCGAGATGATCGATAAGATATGGTTTCACAAGACCGCGACCGCAGTCATTGATTCGGACAGGTGTGTCCGTTGCGGATCGTGCATCGCGGCATGCCCGTCGCATTCAATCGGCGTTGATACCGAGGGATTGCCTTCTCTGATAAAGATGTGCACCGGATGCTCCGCGTGCTGGGATTTCTGCCCGTTGGGAGGGTTGCGCCCCGAACGGCTTTGGAAACTCGAGGAGAAAGAGGAAAACTCTGCCGGTGACCCGTTGGGACGCGTACGCGCCGTGTACGGCGCACGGGATATGGAAAGAGATGAAATGGCTCAGGACGGGGGCGTAGTGACTGCTATACTGGAGGAGCTTCTAAAGTCCGGAGAGATCACGGGGGCTCTGGTTACCGAGCGGAACAATGCGTTTCAGGGAAGGGCAAAGATTGCCCGCACAGTAGAGGAGATTCGGGCAGGCGCAGGATCCATCTATGAGCAGTCGGTCCCGCTCGGGCAGTTCAGCAACCTTCCGGACGTGGGTCCGGATGAACGGTTGGCCATGGTGGGGACGCCGTGTCAGATTACTGGTTCGAGCGCTCTCAAGAAGTACGGCTGGAACAAGCGGCGTACCGTGCTGCAGGCCGTGAAGTACAGCATAGGTCTGTTGTGCAGCCGTTCGTTCGACAGCCGTAAGCTACTGGTCAAGCTGGCAAAGGGCGGAGTCAAGATTTCGGATGTAAACAAGATAGACATTGCCAAGGGCAAGTTGTATGCGCTTGACAAGGGCGGAAACGAGTTGCTGGCCGAACCGGTGAAGGATTTCCACGATGTGTCATTGCGGGGTTGTGACGAATGCGCTGACTTTACTGCGCGTCTGTCCGACATATCCGTGGGCAATATGGGATCATCGCCGGGATACAGCACACTGATCATCCGTACGGAGTCCGGTGAAAAGGCCTGGGACCTGGCCAGGCACAGATTCGACATGGAAGACGCGGTGAATATGGAGCCGATCAGGAAACTTGAACGGAGAAACCGTGAATCCGCCGTGAAGTCGCTCAAGCGCGATTTCAATGAGGATGCCCCTGTGTGGATTCACTATTCAGAACACCTCAAGGATTATATCGACACGGATAGGACCCCTGTTAAATCGCCTCCCCGTCGAAGCTTCAATTACGCCAAGGGCACGGTCTGCTGATTATTATCCGGCAGGCCAGGAAACAGTCCGGGCCTGCATGGGGATCTGCATGCCGTCATATGAGCGATTCCCGGCATTCTATCCGCGGGGTCTGTCATCTCCGCACGGCGGATAGGAGTTTTCTCAGCTCTTTGAGCGGGCGCGTGTTAAGAACGTCCTTCTTCTCCAGCCATGCGCGCCTGGCCTGTCCGACTCCGAACCTCATATTGTTCATATCCTGCCTGCTGTGCGCATCTGTATTAATGGATATGAGTACGCCCTCTTCCCTGGCGGTGCGGCAGGCGGTGTCGTCAAGGTCGAGGCGTTGGGGGTTGGCGTTAAGCTCCATGTAACATCCCCGTTCCCGTGCGTGCTTGATGATGCGGGGGATGTCAATCGGGTAGGGCTTCCTTGAAAGCAAAAGCCTTCCGGTAGGATGTGCGAGCATGGTGAAATAATCGTTGTCCATGGCCTTTAGGACTCGCTCGGTCTGTTTCTCCATGGACAGCTTGAATCTGCTGTGCACCGATCCAATAACTATATCCAGGTCCTTGAGTACCGAGTCCGGCAAATCCAGTTCTCCGGTTTCCATGATATCCACTTCAATACCTTTGAGAATGGCGATTCCGTTAATTTTCTCGTTTAGCTTGTCAATTTCCTCGATCTGTTCCCTCAGTCTTTTTTCATCGAGTCCTCGCGCAACTGTGAGGAACTTGGAATGATCTGTTACGGCGATATATTCGTGTCCCATATCAGCGGCTGCTTCCGCTGTTTCCCGTATGGAATGATGTCCGTCGGACCATTTGGTATGAGAATGCAGGTTTCCCCTTATATCTCCGGACTCGACAAGCTTAGGCAACCGGCCCTTGTTTGCCGCCTCTATTTCCCCTCGATTTTCACGCAGTTCCGGCTCTATATACGGGAGGTCGAGAGCTTTGTACACCTCTGTCTCCGTCTTGCCGGCTATCTGTTTGTCGCCCCGAAAAACCCCGTATTCGTTAACCTTCAGTCCCTTTTGCTGTCCAATGCGCCGCAGGGCAATATTGTGGGCCTTGCTTCCCGTAAAATAATGAAGAGCTGCGCCGTAGCTTTTTGCAGGGACGACGCGCAGGTCGACCTGTATGCCTGTTCGCAGTGTCACGCTTGATTTGGTCTTTCCGCGAGCCAGGACTTCAGAAACTTCATCATATGCCGTGAATTCGTCCATTATCGGGCTCTTGTTTGTGGCGGTAGCCAGAAGGTCAATGTCTCCTATGGTTTCCACGGCGCGTCGATAACTGCCTGCTATGACCACCTTTTTCACCCCTTCAACCTTGCGCAAGTGGCCGGCATACGCCTCGGCATAGGGCAACACCGATGCCAGCATGTAACGGCGGCTCATATCCGCTTTGGAAATGATGGATTGTATAATCTGTTCTTCGGTCTTTTCACCGAATCCTTCAAGTTTTCGTATTCGCCCTTCCTCGGCTGCTTTTCTAAGTTCGGCCAGGGATGTTATTTTGAGGTCGGAATAAAGCGCCTTTACCCGCTTGGGCCCGAGTCCCGGAATGTTCAGAAGTTCGGTGATCTCGCGCGGAAGCTCATTCCTGAGTTTTCCCAGCGCCTCAGCGGTGCCGGTATTCAGGATTTCCCTGATTTTATCTGCCAGATCCTTGCCTATTCCCGGCAATTCCGTAAGGTCTGACTCTTCTTCTATTAATGTCCGGAGTTCACTTGTGAGGTCTTTGACCGTCCGAGCCGCGTTGCGATAAGCGCGTATCCGGAAAGGATTACCCCCCTTGATTTCGAGAAGATCCGCTATTTCATTGAAGACATCTGCTATATCAGCGTTGTGCGTAGGCATGATTCCCTCATCAGTGACAGTTGGCAATTTTATACCAGTAAGTATTCCCTTTTAACAATAAAAGCATATGGAACCCGAGGGTTTTCCTGCCATTCCGTCGGCCTGTTAAAACACTTGACTCGATGGTTGGCCTGTGGTCACGATCCGCTAAAGTGTAATGTGCTCTTGCTAATGTTCGTATGCGCCCTGATAATACCATAAATCATAACAACATGAGGAGGTTTCATGAAAAGGATTATAATAGCTGTCATCGCTATTGGAATGATCGCGCAGGTATCGTTTGCCGCCGGTCTGGGGATATTCGGTTCTTATTGGGATACCAAGGATGCGGATGATGAAATAGGTTTCGGTGCAAAGATTAAATTGGATCTCACTCCTCAGATGGCATTGGAAGTCCGAGGAAGTTATTTCGAGTTTGATGAACGTATTCAGGGTACAAGGTCGACACTTGAAATCATACCCGTTGAGGCCGGGCTGATGTATCGGCTTCCCACTGGAAATACTTCAAGTTTCTATTTCGGCGGAGGTGCAGGATATTATCTGATGGATGCTGAAGTCCGTTTCGCCGATAATAACAGGGAGAATCTGGATGTGGATGATGAATTCGGGTGGTTTGTCGCAGGGGGACTTGAAATTCCATTGGCAGTGAATCTGGGCATCTTTGCTGAAGCCAAGTATACATGGCTGGAAATGAAAAGGGTTGAAGGACTGGAAACTGATGTGAAGCTTGACGGTTTCGGCGCAAATGCCGGTGTAATTTTTAAGTGGTAGTTTTCCGCATCCGGACATCCCAGGCGGTAGCCGGATATCGCCGAAGAGCCGCCGATGAGGCGGCTGTTTACTAATGACGGATGATCAAGCCATGCGGGCCGATACCGGCGACGCTTTATCCGTCATGGTTCTGATTCTGCGGGATCCGGGCCAATAGCCTTTGTTCGTCGATTCATCCGAAATTCTCTATTCAATATTTCGTCTGATGTTGATGTGAGGTCATGAGTCATCCGTGACATATATCAGGGTTGTCATGAATGATAGAAACAAATTGCGCGTATGGTTGCGCAGACTGACCGTCATGGTTTTACTCTTGGTTGTTCTGCCGTTCGCGGCGGATGCTCTGTATGCAGTTGTCATTCATTTCAGGATGAAGCAATGGGAGCGCTCCATTGTGCGTGATGAAGACGGTGTCCGCCTGAACGCATCTGGTTATCACGTGGGTGAAGGCAGAACGGCACTGCTTTTTGTTCCGGGTTTCGCAGGACCTCCAAACTCCTTCCGTCCTTTCACGGATATCCTTGGATCGGATTTTTCATGTTATGCGATGCGTCTTCCCGGCATTGCCGAACCTGTGACTCAAATGCGCCGGATACATCATGAACAATGGATCCATGCGGTTATTGAAAAGTCGGAATCCTTGAAAAGTAAATATGAGGATGTGTGGCTGGTAGGGCATTCGATGGGCGCCAGCGTTATAATCTGCGCTCTCCATGAGAACCCTGATCTGGTTGACGGCATCGTTCTGGTGGCCCCGCTGATTCGTGTGGCCGAGGATCGGAGTCCCTTGTTGCCTCCGCGGACATGGTTCGACGTGGTACGCCGGGTATCCGTTTTTTCAGACGTTATCGAAATGCATATGCCGCTGGATGCCGTGTCGGGTGATGCGGAGGATCTGGATGACCGGGACCGTTTTGTTTCCGAAAATATGTTTATTGAGTTATTCGCGGTTATTGACCGCGTGCATCGCGCGGATACTCTTACACTCGATCACCCGGTATTGATGGTCCTTGCGCCGGGGGACCGGGTTGTGAAGATGAGTGCTGCAGAGAGTTACCTGGCCCGGATAGAGGCGCCTGTCCGGAAAGTTTATTATGATCATGATTCAGCTCATGTGATTCCCATCGACGGGGGCAGGGAAGCGGTGGCTCATGAAATCCGAAGATTCATCATCGGCCGCGTATCACAACCTGAACATGTAAGGGAGTAGTGAGCCGATGGTTGTTTTTTCTATACCGGGCGGATCCCCTGCAGAAGCAACGTATACGGGGCAATCGACATCTGCGAACTCGGCTATGACCTGTCGGCAGGCGCCGCAGGGGTAGGGTATGGCATCGCTTTTTACGGCAATGGCAACAGCCTTGATCTTCCGGTGTCCTTCTGCCACGGCGGAGAACACGGCGTTGCGTTCAGCGCATATGGTCAGTCCGTACGAGGAATTTTCGACATTGCATCCCGTGAAGACCGATCCGTCGTCCGTTAGGATTGCCGCTCCTACCCGGAACTTGGAAAAAGGCGCATAGGCGTTCTCCGCGGCTTCGTATGCTGATCGAACCAGTTCTTCCGCCGATTTGGAATTCATCTCTGCCTCTTTCTTTTAAGCCCATGATCAATACGCAGTTATTCGGGCCCAAGCGTCGCCGTGCAAGCAGTCAGGCGGCTCTATCTAGTCCTCACTGGAAAGCTCCATCCAAAATTGTTTCAGCACCTGTTTCATACGCGACATGGATGCCCTGGTGGTCTCGGTGACCTCCTCGTGCGTCAATTCCGTATCGCTTATTCCAGCGGCAAGGTTTGTTATGCAGGAGAGAGCGGCCACGCGCATGCCTGCCGCGTTTGCCAGCATCGCTTCGGGCACGGTGGACATTCCTACGGCATCCGCGCCTGACTTCCTGTAGGCCTGGACCTCGGCGGGGGTTTCATAGGTTGGCCCTGTTGAGGCCAGATACACGCCTTCGAACAGATCTTCGCCTGCCGCTTCCCCAGCTTTTTTCAGAAGCTCCCGTAATTCTCCAGTGTAAACGCTGGACTGGTCAGGAAAACGGGGGCCCCATACGGGATTATGTTCACCCAGTAACGGGTTGTCCCGGAAATTGTTTATATGATCTGTAATTATCATCAAGTCGCCGGGTTTCATGCCGGACCGTATACCTCCGGCGGCATTTGTCAAAATCACTGTTTTTACTCCCAGGCGATTCAAAGCGTAAATGGGTAAGGCGACCGGGGTCCAGCCTTCGCCTTCGTAGTAATGGCGGCGGCCCTGAAAGATAAAGGTTTCAAGTCCGGAAGATTTTCCCCATGCGAGGCGTCCCGTGTGGCCGACCACGCCCGTTTTGCCCATGCCGGGAATATCCTCGTATGATATTTCGCCTTGGATCTCGAAGGCATCGACCACATCACTCCAACCTGAACCCAGAATCAATCCGCAGACCGGCCTGGCATCCGGCCACTTTTTTTTCAGAAACTCAACAGCGCTGTCCAGTATTTGATAGTTCATGGCGGTACTATCCGGGAAGAATGGTCTCTTTAATGAACTTGGGAGGAGTAACCGGTTCCTCCGAGAAACTGAATGCTTCCTCGACCAGTTTCATTGCTTCGTCCAACCTTTTTTCATCATTGGCATGGATGGTAAGTAGCGGTTGTTTTTCCTCTGCGTAATCCCCTGTCTTGGGAATTCCGGAAATCCCCACGGCAAAGTCGATTTTGTCATCCGTCTTGGACCGGCCTGCGCCCAGGATGACACACGCTTTCCCGATTTTTTCCGCATCCACTTCGGCCAGATAACCATTTTGCGGTGCCGAATATTCCTTTTTTATCCGGGCCGATGGAAGTCTTGAAACATCGTCGATTGATTGCGGATCGCCTCCGTGCAGCTTGACCATTTCCTTGAATTTCTCAAGGGCCGCTCCTGAATCAATGTGCCCCTTGAGCGAATTTACGGCGTCCGAGTGATCTTCGGCCTTGTTGCACAGTACGAGCATTTGCGCGCAGAGCGCCATTGTGACTTCCATGAGATCATCCGAGCCTTTACCCGCAAGCGCCTCCACGGTTTCGATTATTTCGAGGGCGTTGCCGGCATTGCGGCCCAGAGGCTGATTCATATCCGTTATAAGCGCCGCCATGCCCTTATCCATGCGGGTGCCGACCTCCACAATCGTCTTGGCCAGCTCCCGTGAATCCTCGTATGTCCGCATGAATGCGGATGCTCAATAACCGGACAG
>SLRP01000055.1 GCA_007130845.1 Kiritimatiellia bacterium
CGGCTGACCGGCGGAGTCGGGCAGTTGAGCAAGATGCGCAAGGTGAATTACATCCAAGGTCACGCGGAATTCAATGACTCGAATTCGATCACGATAAAAAAGAAAAACGGCAAGTCCGAAACGATAAAGTTCGAACATGCCATAATTTCCACGGGTTCCAGGCCGGCAATAATCCCGAACATTCCGGAAAACTCAAAACGAATCCTCGACTCTACCACGGCCCTGGATATCGATAGTGTGCCTAAATCGCTTCTTGTAATAGGCGGGGGTTATATAGGCCTTGAGCTGGGCACGGTTTATTCCGCCCTCGGATCCAAGGTCACGGTGATAGAAATGCTTGAAGGGCTTCTGCCGGGAGCGGATCGCGATCTTGTCCGCCCTCTCGCCAAACGTTTGGGAAAGGAATTTGAATCAATACTTCTCAAGGCAAAGGTTACAGAGGTAAAGGAACAGAAGAACGGAATGAAGGTTAGTTACACCGATTCCGATGGGGAAAAACACAGCAAGGTGTTTGACAAGGTTCTCGTGGCAGTAGGGCGAAAACCCAACACCGACGATGTCGGACTCCATAACACCAAGGTCAAGGTCAATGACAAGGGTTTCATAGAAGTGGACGGACAGCGCCGCACCGCCGAATCTCATATCTTCGCCATAGGAGACGTGGCTGGTGAACCGATGCTTGCTCACAAGGCGACACACGAGGCCCTAGTCGCCGTGGAAGCCATTGAAGGCAAGAAGACTGTTTTCGAACCTATGGCTATTCCTGCTGTGGTATTTACAGACCCTGAAGTCGCCTGGTCCGGATTAACGGAAGAAGAAGCCAAAAAAACCAATAAGAAAGTTAAGGTATTGCGTTTCCCGTGGGCGGCTTCGGGCCGCGCTATAACCTTTGAACGAGATGAAGGCGTAACAAAACTCGTCACAGACCCAAAATCCGGACGCATACTGGGAGTGGGTATCACGGGGGTAAATGCTGGCGAATTGATAGCCGAAGGCACGCTTGCAATCGAAATGGGAGCCACTGCCGAAGACCTTGCCCTCACCATACATGCTCATCCCACTCTATCAGAAACACTCATGGAAGCCGGAGAAATGATGCATGGCAATGCCGTGCATGCTATTCGAAAATAGTCCATGGTGTGTGCAATTTCCGATTGCCTGATAAATAAGCGTGATGTTTGACAAGGTACAATGCCAAGCTTTTGATCTTGTACCATCGCCTCTTGACTGAGTGAATGTATTTTCCATGGACCAACAGGCCCAGGCCGGAGGAACAGATTTCAATACCAATTATTCCAGCTCAGGATATGGCACATCCAGAAGGCTGCCAATCGCCGCGTGAAAGGATTTTCGCTTTTCACCGGCAAAATCAGATGCGTTCTTCAACCGGTCACTGATTGCATTGAAGTCCATCCCGCCGGGCATTCCATAATAACTCTTTTTTGAAATCGATTCTACCGGGTCGATCTGTTCAAGTTCATCCAAATGGTCCTTTACATGCTGATATGCGTCACGAAACGGCATACCCCGGCCTACCAACTCGATTGCCCTGTCTGTCGCAAATACATCCGGAGTGAATCCTTTGAGCAATGCGTCAGTGTTTACCTTGAGTCCCTTGATCATTTGACTCATTACCATGACTGATGCACGTGTTATGGAAATCCCCTCCATGAATGGCTCCTTGGCTTCCTGAAGATCGCGGTTGTATCCTGAAGGAGATCCCTTGACTATATCGTAAACGGCGACATGGTGAGCGAGTACCCGGGACGCTTTAGCCCTGACAAGTTCCAGAACATCCGGATTCTTCTTCTGTGGCATTATACTGCTTCCAGTGCACAATTCCGAAGGAAGTTCGAAATAATGAAGTTCAGGCATGGTAAAAAGCATGAGATCCTGCGCTGTCCTGGATAAGGAGAGCATAACCTGACTCATCGCGGATAATACAACGGACTCCATCTTACCCCGCGAGGCGGCGGCATGGAGAACATTGTGAATGGGTCTGGAAAACCCCAGCAGATCGGAAACCAATTCACGGTCAACAGGCATCGGAACCCCGTATCCTGCCGCCGACCCCAGCGGACATTGATCATTGAGTTCATATGCGTTTATCAGCCCAACAAGGTCGTCAAGCAGGCTTTCAGCCTGAGCGCCAGCCCACAGGCCGACAGAGGACGGCATGGCGGGTTGCATATGAGTCCTGCCGGGCATTGGAACATCGGAATATTTGCGGGAAAAATCGACCAACACATTCGCCAATGATGCTGTCTCATCCATTGTGTCAATTATCTGTTGCTTGGCATATAAACGAAGATCGACTGCGACCTGATCATTGCGGCTTCGCGCCGTATGAATTTTCCTACCCAGATCCCCAAGTTTTGAGGTAAGTATCCGTTCCACGGCCATATGAACATCCTGATCCTGAAGCGTTATTTCAAAGCGGCCAGTTCTTGAATGCCTCATAATATCCAGGAGCTCATGTAAAACCTGCGATGTCTCCTCTTTTGTGAACAGGGGCGGATCAATCCGCATATCAGAAAGCATCCGTACATGCGCAGCCGACCCTACACAATCATATTCAATAAGGGCTTGATCCAGCTCTATATCCCTTCCTGCAGTATAAAAAAGGACATCCTCGTTAATTTCCCCAACCGTAGTTTTATATCTAGTCTTCATTGCGCCTCAGGTAAAATATGGAAGTGACCGTTACACTGTCCGACAGCCGCGGTCAAGCCGCATGAGCAAATATTCCCTATATTAAAACTAATATGGACAACGCGGCTGCGATATTCGCTGCAGATTTTTCATCATAATCGAGCATTTCCACAGAGCCGCCTTAATTATACCCTATTGATCGTTCA
>SLRP01000149.1 GCA_007130845.1 Kiritimatiellia bacterium
TTGAAGTCACGCAGGACCCGTTCCAGTACGGTCATCAAACCCCTTGCACCCGTACCCTCTTTTTCCGCACGCACCGCAACCTCCCTGATTGCTTCGGTGGTTGTGCTAAAATCGATTCCGTACCCCAGAAAATCCTCCATATACTGCAATAAAATACTTCCTTCAGACATTACAAGTATCTGCTCCAGATCTTCAGCCTTAAGGGCTTCGCACACTATGCGTATGGGAAGCCGGCCTATGAATTCCGGCTCATAACCGAATTTTATGAAATCCGATGTCTGAACCTCCTTCAAAAAGTCCGACTCAGTCATTGCATCGTCCTCACCGCCATGGGCGAATCCTATCCTTGAGCTTTCAATGCGATTTCTCACCATGTCTGAAAGCCTGTCGAAAGCCCCGCTCACAATAAACAGGATATGCCGCGTATTTATCGTTCGTTTAGGGGGCTGACCGCCGCCGCGCTGCATCTCCATGATGGCCTGCATCTGACCGATAAGATCCGTCTGACTGTGCAGGTTTACCTCGGTCTCCTCCATTAGCTTGAGCAGATTAACCTGTACGCCGCGTCCCGACACATCCCGCCCTCCGGAGGAGGATTGCGAAGCGATCTTGTCAATTTCGTCAATATAGATTATGCCGTATTGTGCCAGCTCCGTATTTCCACCCGCAACCCTGACCAGATCGCGCACTATGTCTTCAACATCGTTTCCTACATATCCAGTTTCGCTGAACTTGGTGGCGTCTGCCTTCACAAAGGGGACCCCTATCAACTTGGAAATGCATCGCATAAGATAGGTTTTCCCCACTCCGGTCGGACCCAGCAGAACAATGTTTTGCTTGATATAGTCGCGTTCCCGCAAGTCGGGATTCTCCATACAGCGGCGAACATGGTTATAATGATCGCATACAGCGACCGAGAGCACCTTCTTGGCGTCTTCCTGCTTGATGACGTACCGATCAAGGAAATCCCGCACCTCCCGCGGCTTTCTGTTAAATTCCCGGATCTTGCGAATTACTTCGTCACTCTCAGATGAGGAATCTACTTCCCCGGAATCTCCCCCCTGGGGCGTTCCCCCGGGCATTTGAAAGGACAACGAACCCTGCGTGCGCTTGAGAAGATCACGGAATTGATCTTCAAGATCATCCAACGGATCACGGGAATCCTTCTTGTTATCATCTTCTTTATCACTCATATTAACGGCCCTTCTAATGAAAACAGACGGCAAAGGCTAATCAATCACTCTGCAGCCCGCACCGTCACACAGACACCAGGGAAAACATTAAAATATCCAGGTTTATGCGAGAAAACATCCCGCAGAAATTTCATGCACCCTTTCCCCTCCATGTCGGCAAGCGGCAGACTAAACGCCTTGCAAGCAGCGCACAAGGGTAAACCAACATCGGGGATTCAATCCAACTCCCTACCTGTCGATACATCCCCAGGGCTCTATACGGCTAAGCATATGCATTATTACGATCAACACTGGATTGACGGATTAGCGCCGGAACATTTCAATTTCACAAGTCATGAGCCCCCTCTGACTGCAAACACGCTGGAGACATATTTTGACGCCCTCCTGATTATATACTACTCTACGGGTTTTCCGGATTAATTCCATAGGGTGGTAACGTTATCAACAGGAGAAACACGTGGAATACGCCGAACGCGCGCGAGAAATTATCGATATAGAAATCGAAGGGCTGCGTAAAGTGCGCGACTCTCTTGACATAGAATTCGGCAGTGCAGTACGGCTCATGGTCGGCTCTCTGAATTCGGGCGGCAAGATAGTGGTTACGGGACAGGGCAAGAGCTTTCACATAGGGCAGAAAATCGCCGCAACCCTTACGAGCACCGGGAGCCCTGCAATGGTTCTGCATCCCTCCGAGGCAATGCACGGAGATCTGGGCATACTGAACCCCGGCGATGTTATCCTGGCCCTTAGCTATACCGGCGCGTCAGAAGAGCTGATCAGTCTGCTGCCGGCCTTGAAGCGCCATGAAGTGAAAATAGTTTCAATAACCGGAGATAAAGACAGTGAGCTGGCCAGATACAGCGACGAGGTTATTTTGATTGCCATCGATCGCGAGGCATGCCCCCTTAACATATCTCCCACCACCAGCACAACCGCTGCCCTGGCAGTAGGCGATGCACTGGCCATGGTCATGCTGGAAGCGCGCGGGTTCAGCAAGGACGATTACGCAAAACTCCATCCCGGAGGGGCAATCGGACGAACCCTGCTGTTAAAGGTTTCCGACATCATGAGAACCGGCAACCGCCTGGCCAAAATCAAGGCAGGCGCTCACGTGCACGATGCCGTCCTGGCAATGACAAAAGCGCGTTCCGGGTCAGTGGCCGTTGTTGATGATGAAAACAAGCTGTTGGGTATATTTACTGACGGAGACCTGCGAAGACATATAACCGAAACAAATGATGTGGCAGGAATGGTCATAGACGAAATAATGACGCGTAACCCGGTCACCTTGAGCAGTAATCATCTCGCAGTGGATGTGCTTGCATTATACGAACGCCACAAGGTTGATGACCTTGTGATCGTTGATGAAACAGGACACTTGGTGGGAATGGTGGATATTCAGGATCTTCCAAGATTTAAAATACTGTAGGATAAAGACAACCCCTGTCTGCCGGGCCTCGGACTGAACCCATTTAAGGAAACCCCTTAAGGTTCTCCGTCAAGGCAAAAACGTATGGCACTTATCAACTCAACAGATTTATAGGGCTTCTGTATAAAAGGGACTTCTCCAGCGGTTTCCATTGCGCGGGTTTTCTCACGGCTGTAACCACTGGTGAATAAAACTTTAAGTTCGGGATCCTCCTGCTGCAGTCTGGCGCCCAGTTCAAATCCATCAACGCCCTCCGGCATGAGTATATCCGTAAAAAGCAAGTCGATTTCCCCACGGTGTTCCCTCCATACATCCATGGCCTCCATCCCTGATTCGGCCGTGAAAACACGATATCCGTACCGGGAAATCATTAGCTTCAAGAGTCGCAGAAGCTCGGAATCATCCTCCACAATAAGAATTGTTTCATCCCCTTTCAAACGTTGCGAGTCATAAGATTCAGAAGTCGTTTTCTTCTCGGCATTAGTCTTGACTTCATTGGGTATGAACACCTTGAACGAAGACCCTTTACCCTCTTCGCTTTCCACATCTATCCAGCCGGAATGCTGTTTGACAATGCTGTCCACCATTGCCAGTCCGAGGCCGGTACCATCGCCCTTTCCCTTTCTTGTAAAGAAGGGGTCGAATATATTTTGAATATACTCATCCGGTATACCTGTTCCCGAATCGCTTACGGTCAGGCATGCATAGTTTGTGCCGGAAACATCGCCGGAACGCGGGGACGCGGATTCCGTTCTGATTACCAGGCTGCCCCCCTCGGGCATGGCGTCCCTCGCATTGATAGCCAGATTCATTATTACCTGCTCAATCATGCCGGAATCAGCCTTTATCTTGGGCAGAGCTTCATCACATTCAATACTCAGGGATATATTCTCCCTCAGAATACGGCGCAATAAATGCGTTATGTCCCGTACAACCTTGTTCAAATCAATTCGTTCCGGCCTAAGCTCCTGCTTGCGGCTGAAGACAAGCAGTTGCCGAGTGAGCTTGGCGGCCCTGTCCGTCGCTAAGGCAATTTCCGAAATGCACTGAGACACATCCCAGGGTAAATCTTTCCGATCCTGAATCATGGAAAGGTTCACCTGATTGACCGTTAATATATTGTTGAAGTCGTGCGCTATACCGGCCGCTAGCTGTCCGATCGATTCCATTTTCTGCGCCTGCCTCAGGTTGTCCTCCAGTTGCCGTCTTTCGGTTATATCGCGCCCAACGCCCAGAGCCCCCGTGACGGAAGACCCTTCATGGTGCGGCGTGGCGGTAAACTCCAGGATCCGGTAACCTCCATCCTCGCCGGCCAACCGCATGACAAAAGGATCAATGCTGTGCCCCTGCAGAACTCTTTTGAAGAGAGACCATGCCCTGTCGCGATCCTCCGGATGCAGAATCTCAGGAAAAGGTCTTCCGAGCCATTCATGGATGGACCATCCGGTAATGCTCTCAAAAGCTGGGTTAAGAGATGCCAGATTGCCTTCTGCGGAAATACTGAAAATCACATCACGGGCATCCTCCACCAGACTGCGATACATGTTCTTGGTCCGCTCAAGGGCCGTTTGAGCGCTTTTCCCTTCCAGTGACAACTTCAACATTTCCGACAGTGAATGGAGCAGGGTGCGTTCTTCCTTTAGAAAAGGACCCTCATCGGCTTCAGGTCGGTCATCAAGGTACACAACTTCTATCGTCAATTTTTCTTCATTGTATACTTTAACTTCATTTAAAAGTTTATGTGGAGAGTCATTGAAATTACGGGTGCTGTAGGTCATTCCCGCATATTGAATACGTGCTGCAGTTATACCGGGATATTGGAAAGCGGACGGAATCATGTCCAGCAGCCTGTTAAAACGAAAGTCGATATCCGGATTGTCATCCAGAAGCAACCTGGCAGTCTGGTGCAGGAGATTGAGTTCCTTTACACGCTCCCGCAGGTGATGCAATGCCTCTGATGAACCCTGATCGGATCCAACGTCGAGACTGAGCAATCTTTTCTTGTCTTTCAAATGCCACCTTGAAAGGTTTAGGCCGTTTCTTACTCATCCGCTTCCAACAAACAATACTGTTGATATAATATAACAACCACACCAAGCTCTGGGTCAATATTTTTATTGCAATTTATTGATTAACAGCATATTACATATATACAATGCAAACCATACAAACATTGAGTACCATTAATACATGATTCTTCAAGAGCGGTGACCTCTACACAAAACAGGAAATTCACAATATAATATGAATACGAGAATATCAATTAAGGGGGAGTCATGAGGAATATCAGACTGTTGATTTGCGCTGCTGCGGTGTCAGTCATGACGGCTGGAAGCGTTACCGCCCAGGATCAGGGAATAGGCGCGGGTATAATTATCGGCGAACCTACAGGGTTGAGCATCAAAGGCTGGATGTCGGAAAGAACGGCTCTTGCCGGGGCGGTAGCTTGGGCATTCGATCCGAACACCTCATTACATATCCACGGGGACTACCTGATTCACAATTATGACCTCCTGAATGTCGATGCGGGAACCCTGCCGGTCTACTACGGCCTGGGCGCCAGAATAAAATTCGACGACAAGGAGCATCCGCGGCGCGACAGGGACCGGCGGACAAGGGCAGGCGTGCGGATACCCGCTGGATTGAATTACCACTTTGAGGATATACCGGCGGATATCTTCATCGAAATCGCCCCTATTTTCGACATAGCGCCAAAAACCGACTTCAGCCTGAACGCCGCAATAGGCGCACGTTTATTTTTCAAGTAGGGTGACCTGGCATTCAACGGCAACGATGGGTACCCGACACAGACAGTGCCCTCTATACTGCCCTAAACGGAAAATGCAATCATACTTGTGCAGACAACTTTCCGCGTCTATATTCACTAAACAAATGAAGGGTATATACCAATGACCATGCTGATTACCAAATTTAACAAGTTGATCCAGTCCAAGGTGATATGGATCACATTCTCCGCGCTCATTGTCGTGGCATTCATAATGTGGGACACACAAATCGGAGAACAGACACGGGACAGGGAAGAAGCCATGTCCGCCGGGAAACTCTTTGGAAAACACGTTTCCTTCGATGAGTTCAGGAATGCATACAACAACACCCGGCTTCAACTCGCAATGTACTTCGGGGAGATGTTTCAATTAACCCCGGACATGGAGGAGGAAGTCAACCGTATTGCATGGCGAAGGCTCGTAACCCTTGAAACCGCGCGGAAAGCCGGCATCAACGCAACGGATGAGGAAGTAGTCCAAGCCATAAGGACGCATCCCGCATTCTCGTCGAATGGAGAGTTCGACCGCCAGTCATACGATGCGTTTCTGACATTTGTCCTGCCCCAAATGGGGTTTTCCCCGCGTAGATTCGAGGAACATATCAGGGAGGAGATCATTCTCCGGAAGATGGAGGGGATTGTAGGGCGCAACGTCTTGATATCCCCTTCAGAAGTGGAACGGATAATCAGCACGGCAAGCGACACGTTTACCGTGGAATACGCGGTAATTGACCGGGAACAGCTGGAGGGTGAAGTCAGGATTACCGATCAGGAGGCACGGGAGCATTTTGGTGAAAACATAGAGGACTTCAAAATCCCCGAGCGTGTCAGGGTCAACTATGTGCGATTTCCTTTCACGGATTACATGGGGAAGGTTGAGATAACAGAGGAGGACATAAAAGACTATTATGAACGGAACATCGAGGAATTCACGGTGTATGACGAATCCGCGGAGGACGCGCACTCCATTGTTCCTGAACAGCCCTTGTCCGTGGAAGCCGGAATAGAGGAAGATCCGATACCGCACGTAGACGAGTTCCAGGTTGCCAGGACTCTTGACCTGGAGGATGTAAAGGCCGATATCAGAAAACGGCTGGAGCAGCGCAACGCCAGGGATGAAGCAGCCCGGGCTGCGACAGACTTCATGCTTCGCCTCCTGCCTGATCGTACCGGTGAGGCGCCGGATTTCCGGGATCTTGCCGAGGAACGAGGCCTGAGGGTACACGATGACCTCCCGCCCTTCACCATGTATCAGCGCCTTGAAGAGGTGGACGCCGGGTTGGAATTCAATCGCATGGCATTTGACCTCAGACCCGACCCTAATGATTATGTCAGCAACGTTGTAATGGGCGAAGACCATGCATATATCCTCGCCCTTGATGAACAATTGCCGCCGCAGGCACCTGACTTTGAAGACGTCGCTGAGGAAGTGCGGGATTCAGCACTCCGGAGCGCCATTGACAAGACAATCCGTGAAAGGGCTGCGTCGTTACATGCCGCCGCTAATGAGGCAGTGCGTGAAGGAAAAGCGTTCTCCGAAGTAGCGGAGCAATTCGACATTGCCACGAAACGTCTGACTGATTTCACAATGATGATGGAGCCTGAAGATGGGGGCGAATACTTCGGACATATCGCGGAAGCAGTACGTTTTCTCAACGCGGGGGAGCTTTCCGAACCGGTCGAGGCCGGCAACAGGTTTATCGTGGCTTATCTTGAAGACCGGAAGCCATCTGAAGATTTTCAATTTTCGTGGATGCGGCCGCAGATAATCCAAGCGCTTACACGGGAGAGGCGTATGATACTTTTTGAGGAATGGCAGGAGTATCAGCTCCAAAAAGCCGACTTTCAGCCCAGGGAAGAGCGGAGACGCCCCATGTACCCGGAAGACGACATGGAGGAACCCGTACCGGATCTGGATGCGTAATGCTCCAGTGCGCCGCCCTCACTATCTGAAGCATGTGATGAAGCCCGGAAGGTGAGTGCTGCCGGTTGCGCATGTATCTTCGAAACCAGCGGAGAATCGTCGTTTTCAGCACTGAAAAAACGGCTTGACCCCATTTGTCATTGAATGTTCACTCGTTACTGTGCTTATGAAACGCAATCCATCAATTGCCATAGGTTCCGACCATGGCGGGTTTGAACACAAGGAACAGCTCAAGACTTTTATCTCATCCCTGGGATATGAGGTGCGGGATTGCGGCACATACAGCAAGGATTCGGTTGATTATCCTATTTTCGCTTTTGCAGCGGCCCAGCTTGTGGCGTCAGGGGAATGCAGTTTTGGAATTGTTGTGGACGGAGCCGGTATAGGGTCGGCCATGGCGGCCAACAAGGTGCAAGGGGCGCGTGCCGCAGCCTGCTATAATACAGCGCTGGCCAAAAACAGCCGTGAACACAACGACGCAAACATCTTGACTCTCGGGGCCGGCCAAACGAATATTGAGGAAGCTAAATCGATCGCCGCTGTCTTCCTTGGCACGGAATGCACTGAGGACAGGCATAAGCGCCGTGTCCGGATGATCGAGGACATCGAGCAGGGACGCTTTACCGTCCAGACCGCCGATGGACGGCAAAAAGGAGGTTCCGAAGTGAATTTGTCTTCGCAGGATGTGGAACGAATTGCAGACAGGGTGCGTCAATTGATTGCCCCGAAGGAAGGCGGCCCCGGCAGCGACCCGGCAATGAATGAGGCCGTGGATCCTGCCACACTGGCCCAGATGATAGACCATACGATTCTTCGCCCCGACGCGCTGGTTGACGATATCAGGAAGCTCTGCGAGGAAGCGGTAGAACACAACTTCTTTTCCGTATGCGTCAATTCCAGTTATGTCCGACTGGCAAAGTCGCTCCTCAAGGGTTCAAGAGTCAAGGTATGCGCTGTGGTAGGCTTTCCGCTTGGAGCCCAGCCTTCTGAAATAAAGGCCATGGAAGCACGGCGTGCCATACGCGAAGGCGCTTCTGAAATCGATATGGTAATCAACATAGGAGCCCTTAAGAGCGGCGATTACGATGCCGTACTCAAGGATGTGCGCGCTGTCGTGGAAGTATGCAGGGACGGCCGCGCATTGAGCAAGGTAATCCTTGAAACCGCGCTCCTCAGCGACGATGAGAAGATAAAGGCTTGTGAAATCAGCATGAAAGCTCACGCCGATTATGTAAAAACTTCCACGGGATTCAGCTCAGGCGGCGCGACCGCTGAAGACATAGAGCTCATGGCTCGCACAGTGGCTCCCAGAAAGCTTGGTGTCAAAGCTTCCGGAGGCGTAAGAACTTTTGAAGATGCCATGCGCATGATAGCCGCCGGGGCAACCCGCATCGGATCGAGCAACAGTGTTAAACTATTGGAAGAAGCAAAAGCCGTATCCGGCAGGAAGGAGCGCACAAATGGCTGAAGTACGCACATATGTTTTTCTGGATAGCCTGCAACCGCAATTCGCCTCGTTCCTGGCGACAATAGCCCAGGGGTTCCTCCCCGTGGCCGGTCAGGCATCGCTGTTCATAGAAATCTCTCCCGGAATGGAGATCAACCGCGTAACCGACATCGCACTGAAGGCGACCAACGTTACCCCTGGAATGCAGATTGTAGAACGGTTGTATGGAATGCTTGAAATTCATTCCGACTCCCAGGCCGACGTCCGGGCCGCCGGCAAGGCCATACTGGACGCATTGGACTTGAAAGAGGACGACCGAATAAAGCCAAAGGTCACCACCAGTCAGGTAATCAGACATATCTCGGATTACCACACCCAGCTGATAAACCGGATGCGCCATGGAAACATGATCCAGACCGGCCAGACATTATACGTAATGGAGGTTGCGCCGGCGGCATATGCGGCAATTGCCGCAAACGAGGCTGAGAAAGCCGCAGAGATCAACATCCTTGAGGTTAGGGCGTTCGGGAGCTTCGGACGGCTTTATCTCGGCGGCGAGGAACGCGATATCGATGTCGGATACCGGGCGGCCGAGGCCGCAATCGAGTCCATCACTGGCAGGGAATCCAAGTAAACGGGCTGAACGGCAACGTAAAACATAACATGGAGAGGAAGATATGGCTGAAGCATTAGGCATGATTGAAACGCGGTCATTTCCCGCGACAGTGGAAGCCGCGGATGCGATGGTGAAAGCGGCCAAGGTAGAGTTGGTCACTTATGAAAAGACCGGTGGAGGATTTACATCCGTAGTGGTGAGAGGAGATGTCGCTGCCGTCAAGGCTGCCTGCGACGCAGGTCAGATCGCGGCAAGCCGTGTCGGCGAGGTCGTCTCTGTCCATGTTATCGCACGCCCGCATGTCAATGTCGACATGGTCCTGCCACTGGGTCGAGCTGATCAGGCCGGAACCCGCGGCAAGAAGTAATACCGTTTGGCCGTGAAACACGGGAGGACGGGCTGTGGAACCGTCGCTGGAGTGTAAGGAATGAATCTGGGCAAAGTGGTTGGAATGGTCGTATCGTCGCGCAAGGATTCCGGCATGGAAGGTTTGCGGCTGATGCTGGTCCGCTATGTGGACGAAAACAACAAGGAAACAGGGACTCAGGTTGTCGCCGCTGACGCAGTAGGAGCCGGGCCTGACGAATTGGTCCTGGTAGCAACCGGGAGTTCCGCTCGCCAGACCGAAGCAACCGACAAGAGACCTTGTGACGCCGTAATCATGGCCATAGTCGACAGCTGGGACATCGGCGGCGATATTAAATACCGTAAAAGCGACGACTGACGTCCCGCTTCACGGCTGTTAGCCGATTCCCCCATATCTGTGAGGGTCTATATGGCATGGGTAGATAATCGAAATCAATTGCACAGGAACTTCAGACCATGCCTCGAA
This sequence comes from Kiritimatiellia bacterium, assembly GCA_007130845.1. Lineage (GTDB taxonomy): Bacteria > Verrucomicrobiota > Kiritimatiellia > SLAD01 > SLAD01 > SLRP01. Next base: position 10,227 of record SLRP01000149.1, read on the forward strand.
TGCCGGATCCTCCGTTTCTGCAGCTACCATCGAGGGATTTCAATTGGAAAACTGAACCCTGAACATTCGGAGATGGCAATATGAGCAGGTTGTCCGATCAGGATATTGAAGCGATTGCACAAAAAATTGCAGCGGACATCGGTGCGCAGATATCCGGAAAGACTTCCGAGTCAAGTGCTCCCCCGGAAGCCCAGCCGCTTGAAGGAATGGGGCTGTTCAGCACAGTGGATGAAGCCGTCCAGGCCGCAACAGAAGCCTTCCCTGTATACAGCAATCTGCCCATGGGAAAACGCGATGCAATTATAGCCTCAATTCGAAAGGTTATGATGGAAAATGCGGCAGCCCTGGCAAGGGCTGCCCACGAGGAAACGGGTCTCGGCAGGTTCGAAGACAAGGTCGTAAAGAATGAACTCGTAACAACAAAGACCGCGGGGACGGAAGTACTCAACCCATCATGCCGCACCGGCGATCACGGCCTTACACTGATGGAGCCGGCGCCTTTTGGAGTCATAGCGTCCATTACGCCATGCACAAATCCGACATCCACCATCATCAACAACACGATAGCCATGATCGCAGCAGGGAACGTTGTCATATTCAACCCGCACCCGGCTGCCAGACAGTGTTCAGCACAAACGGTGGTCCTTATCAACAAGGCAATTACGGCCGCAGGAGGCCCGCCCAATACCGTAACCTGTATTGCAAACCCGACCATTGAAAGCGCTCAGGAGTCGATGAAGCACCCGGGCGTGCGGCTGCTTGTCGTCACAGGGGGAGGCGGCGTAGTAAAGGCGGCCATGGCCAGCGGGAAGCGTGCCATATGCGCAGGCCCTGGCAACCCGCCCGTAGTTGTGGATGAAACAGCAGACATAGACCAGGCAGCCCGCGATACCGTCCTGGGCGCCTCCACCGACAACAATATAATCTGCACCGACGAAAAAGAAGTGCTCGTGGTTGAAA
>SLRP01000030.1 GCA_007130845.1 Kiritimatiellia bacterium
CTTCGATTGCTCCACTATATTCAGATTTCCTACACATTCAAGAATGCACCGTTTACAAGGCATATGATCATGACCCATATGAAGCGTTGAAAAAACATTCGCGGTGAATATGGGTTACCGGAACTCCGCGTTTCTCAAGCCAAATTGTGACATCATCGATCATCGTATCCAGGCCGCACAGATAATAATGGACGGCATTGGATATGGGAACCTGTTCGAGCAAGCCGGTGACACGGCCGTGATGGTAACCGGGAACTGATTCGCCTGATACTGCCAGACGAAGATCGCAAAGGTCTTGCAGCCTGTCCAGGTCAACTGCATCTTCCAGAAATCGCACACCATACAGCAGCTTAACCGGGGGGCGTTCAGGGAAACTGTTCAGATACGACATGAACGGCGCGATACCCGTTCCCGTGGCAATGAATACTGAAGGCGCATTTCCTTCGGCCTGTCCCGGGCGGAACCAGCCGAATGGAGGGCTCATGCGCACTTCATCTCCCGGCTTCCTCTCCGATAGAAACGTGCTTACAACTCCTCCCGGCATGCGGCGGATGACAAAACTCATGACCTGGTCATCCCGACCCGATGCCAGACTGTAAGGGCGCGATTCCTCTTCGTCAGATCCGAAAAGGGCCACACAGTCGCCGGGCACAAAAGGCATGCCGTTGCGGTGCAGTTTCAGTTCGAAAATGCCGGGACTGCGCCACACAACCTCGCGTACTATAGCTGTCTTGTATTCGGGATCAGGAATAATCGCACCATCCTTTCAAGAAGATTGATCAAGCATAATACAGCAGGGCATGCGCAACAAGCCTGTGCCTGCACGCCCTCTGATAAATACCCGGCCCCGCTCGGCGCCGGAGCTCCGGCATTCCATAATCACCAATCTGAAAACATCATCCATCGGCGCCCCTTTTCAGCCTCAACTTCTTACGCATTTCTCATAAAGACCGGAGAAAACATTCCCGGGATCGTAGAGCGCTCTGAGCCGGTCATACGCGGGGCGGTTATACCGCGACCAGAACTCATCCTCTGTAAAAAAAGAGTTTGAATACAGGGATTTTATTCCCTCAAGTTCAGCAACCTTGTCTTCCACCAATCTGTTGTAATAACCCTGCGGCCGGTCTGTCTTCACACCTCCCCAGAAGCCGAAGTTGATGTACAGAATGTCCGGATCGGTCCGGTACAGAGGATAGACCGCGTCTTTCCTGAAAGCCTTTGCCGGGCATATCCAGAAAGGAAGTATGCCTATCTCCCGTATCAGGAAGTCATGAAACTCCGCGGCCCTTTCAACAGGGATTTCCACGTCCTGTATAACCCATTCCACCGGTTGACGCATGATGCCCAGCCGCTGAAGAATCCGGTAGCGCTCGTTCCAGTTTCGCAGTTTCCAGTATGTGGTGGATTTGAGCAGGCCCAGGGATCCTGCGATGAATCGCAATACAGGGTTCTCCATGCCGAAGGCACGGGAACACCAGAACCAGTCGGGATCCCAGCGCCAGAGGTAGTCATGCGCGGTCAGCCAATCCTCTCTCCTTCTGCGAATTGAGTGATAGTAGATGTTCATGAATGTGTACCGGCTGATTTCACCCCCTGTGTCCGTGAAAAAGCCTTCAGTCCTGTACAATTCCCCATGCCCGAATACCGTGCCATCCACAAAATCCGGCCCATGGCCGTTTCGACGTCCGTCTTCGCAGATTCGGGCCATGTCATTGAAATATGCTTCGGGATCCCGGAATCCATGATGGGTCACTCTTACATAAGGGCGGACAGGAACCAGCTTGATCCATAGACGGCAGGCGTAGCCCAGTGATCCGTATGAGTTGGGGAAACCATAAAAAAGGTCGCTGTGTTCATTATCCGGTTTTGCTATTACCGTTTCGCCTTTTCCCGTGAGAATTTCCACCGCCGCCACAGTCTCATGCACAAAACCATATCTGAAAGAGGAAGATTCTATTCCGCCGCCTGTAACAGCGCCTCCGACGGTAATAGACTTCAACTGGGGAACAACCGCAGGCATCAGTCCATGGGGCAGAGTGGCGTCCACCAGTTTTTCATAGGTGGTCATTCCCTCCACTTCAGCCACATGGTTTACATGATCCACCTCGATGACATGAATGAAGTCGCGGACATCCAGCCTGCTGCTTCTGTCAGCCGGTGGCCGGACACGAAAAAGGTTGGAAGTTTTCTTATCCAGCCGGGGCTTTCCCCCTCGCTCCAGGACTTTCTTGAATTCGCAGACAAGGCGTTTTTGCCTTGCCTCAAAATCACGGCGCCGCTCTTTGAGATCGGATTTAATGAAGTTACCTGACTGGAACATATCCCCCCTCGACCCCTTCCCGCGAGAAGACAAGCTGCCAGAGCTGGATGTTACGTGCACGGAATGCGCCCGCGCACGAAAGGAGATAGTATTTCCACATCCTGTAGAATGTGTCGCCGTATGTCTCCCTGAATTCCGGCCAATGACGGTCGAAATTACGGAACCATGCCATGAGGGTCGGATCATAATACGCTCCGATATTGTGCATGTCCTCCAGTATGAAAATGCCCTCGGCAGCCCGGATCAGCTCTTTAAATGACGGCAGTTCGCCGCCGGGAAAAATATACCGCGTAATCCAGGGATCGCTGTAGTGCTTGGTTATGTTGCATCCTATTGTATGCAGAAACATCAGCCCTCCATCCCGCATACAACGATCCTTGACAGCCATGAATTCCCTATGATTCCGTGAACCGACATGTTCGCATATCCCTATGGAGACCACCCGGTCAAACTCACCTTTCGCCTCGCGGTAATCACCATGAACGACATCAAC
>SLRP01000163.1 GCA_007130845.1 Kiritimatiellia bacterium
ATCAGGGCATGGTTTCATGCCCATAAACATATGTGGATGATCAAGGGTCCAACCGAGTTTGGATTTCATCAATTGGGTGTAAACGCCGTCTCCGGATCCCGTGACCCGAGGAGAAGCGCTGTCTTGTATATCGATAATGAAGGGGAAGGAACGTCTTTTACACTCCGTTTCAGACGGCATGACACCCGGGAGTGGGAAGTTATCGGCGAAACCAGTATCCAATATGAGCAGGACGAAGTCATTCCTCCGCAAGGATACGCTGGATTTCAGTTCGGAGAGGCTTCTGAAGAGAGCCCGTATATAATTCACATAAGAAACATCATGATTCAGGAGGTGTCTGATCATGAATAGACCGCGCCCCTTTATGGTATGTGGTGTTTCCCATTAATGAAATAAGGAGTAACAGCAATGAAGACTGCATATGAGGCTACTGCATTTGTCCTGGCTATCGGGTTGTTCATGGCCTGTGAGGCTTCCAGTGATGTTTTTGAGGCTAAATTCGAGGAAAACACCCAATTGAACGGGTGGACTCAGGTCGGCAGTCCATGGACGGTAATTGATGATGAAGAAAGCGAGCATTACGGAGCTGTAAGAAACAACAAGCGTCTTGCCGCCTTATATAATGATGACTTTCCGCTTCCCGAGTCATTCAAGATATCCTTCGAGGTATATCCCACTTCCGTAAGCAATGACGGGATGTTTGTGATGTTCAATGTCGAAGACAGCAGTGCCGGCTGGGGCAGTCAACATCAGTTCAATATCAGATGGAGATGGCTGGATGATGAGCAGACATATTTCTTGAGATACCGCAAGGCGGGCATCGTGGAAGAGGGCGAAAGAATCTATGATCAGTATGGCACCGGCAATAATATGCCGCCCATTGAGCCGGGCAAATACACGCCTGTTTCCGTTGCAGTGAAGGATGGAGTTGTAATCTTCAAGGCGGGGGAATATGAGTCGGTAATGGGGAACGTTCCGTATCCCGCAAGGGATGAGGAAGATGATAAGATAACGTGGTATTTCGCGGGCAATATTCCAATAGAACACGGCCATCCAGGCACGAAATTCGGGTTCATGGTATTGCCTGATGCGGACGATGAAAATGAAGTGTATATCAGAAATGTAAAAGTGGAGCCGTTACCGGATGATTATGAAATAGCGGCACCGCCAATACCCGAGAGAAAGATGTTTGATTTTCCGGCTATTAATCATGATGGGAAGGTTTATGAGATAGTCCGTTCGGATTTTCATTTGCACACAACAAATTCAGACGGAAGTGTCCTTCCGGACAGGCGCGTGCTTGAGGCGTGGGAATACGGCTTTGATGCGATAGCCATCACCGACCATGGAAATCATCAGCCCCGCCTGGAAACACAGTGGAGAAACTCCTACGCTGACGGCATATCCATGGCTGAACCGCTGGGGATTATTCTGTTGAGGGGGTTGGAAACAGGTCTCACCCGTGATGGAGAACCGGTGAGGGGCGAGCACCTTGTTGCTGTGGGCTTCACTGAAGACTATTACGAAGAGTCACGCGATGAGCATGCCTGGGCTGAAACTGAGGACCAGGATGAAGTGTTTTATCAGGATCAATGGGAGCGCCTTATAGATGCGGGCGCTTATGTCTTCTACGCCCATCCGCATCTTGGTTTCAGAGAGCAAATGCAGTGGGGATACGAACAGGGTTATTTGCATGGCATGGAGGTGTACAACCATATTGTAGGGCCTGCATGGAATCCTGTGGAAAGCCACGGCACGAGATGGTATCCGGAACATTTTGATCTTGCTCTGGAAAAGAACATGGCTGTGTTCGCTAATTCCGACGCTCATCCCGTCCGGGGCGACCCTGATGAAGAACCTGCAACGCTTGTGCTCGTAAAGGATAATAGCGCTGAAGGCATCTTGGAGGCGCTTCATTCCGGATATACGGTGGCCCATTTCAACGACATGTTCTGCGCGCGCCAGGAGTTGCTGGAAATGCTGGCCCGTAATTTCATCGAAATCAACATTGAGGAGACTTATCAAGGGCATCAACTTGAGATCATTAATCTCAACCCTTTGAAGCTGGTAATCCGAATTGAGGAATTGTCACAGGATGTGACTCTAGAGGGGCATGAAACGGTACATGTTGAACTCGAGCATGATTCGCTTAGAGGGTATGTCACACTGACATGGAAGAATTTCTGGGTAAATTCTTCTGAAAACCTGGTGACACGGCATGAGGTAAATTCGTTGGGGGTATTGCTGGTTGGGTCATCGGACGATTTGTAATCATAATGATTGTCATAGGATAATGGAGATGTCATGAAGAGTAGGAACGTATTGGTATTGTTGATTTCGGCACTGCTGTGCCACTGTTTCTCAGGAATATTCAGCGGGGCATTATCTTCCTTTGCCGCCCCGGCATACGGGGCAGGGGCCGGTTATGTGGATATTGTAAATGACATGACAGGCGCGAACTCCGGAAAGCCGCATATTGAGGATAAGGGCGACCATTGGCTAATATCATCGGACGACAAACACAGGACTCTGCTTTTCCCTGAAAAGATGGAGGACTTTACACTCGAGTTCGACTTGAAAAGAATCGAGGGCAATAAATTATTTTATATCGCATCTCGAAGACAGACACCGGACGCCCTGCCATGGCATTCCGGCCGCGGATACCCGACCACACTCAGAGGCAACCGCTGGCAGTGCAATGTTGACGACAGGCAGCCTACATGGCGGCATCATCCGGTCGACTTTTCAGACGATTGGGTAAGAATCGTATATGAAGTGGAGGGAGGACTTTCCGCGGGGGAGGAAACAACAGTAACCATTACCATGAACGGTCGTTACAGAATGACATGGGTTATCGACGGGGAAGGTGATGGTATGTGGTATCCGCCCGGTTATGTGGGCTTTGGAATCAGCGGTAATGATGTCTGGGGCATAAGAAACATATCAATAAGAGAAGGCGTTGATGACTATGATGAGGGAGAAATTTCCAACTGGCAGGAATATGACGGGCTGGGTGTCGGGGTGTTTACCAGGGCTGTTGACGACCGGGCATTCATTTTGCTGGAGAACCATGAGCTCAGGGCCTTGCTTGCATCAGGGGGCTCAGAGCCCGGTTATCTAAGAGGCAAGCCGGTCAGTATAACAGGGGTGGACAAGGTTGACCTGTTGCAGTGGATTGATATGCCCTATGTTGCCACGGAGAAACCATCGGGTTCACAGGCTTGGGACCAGGGTTCAGTGCTTAAGAACTCCATCCATTTGGATGATGCTTCAGATAAGGGCATTGTGGTCAGGACCGACGGAGTATATTCAGGCGATGAAAATCTGGGTGTGTCGACCAGATACGCGTTATATGGTCATGAGCCCTGGCTTATGGTGGAATCGACCTTTTCAAACAATTCTGCGAATCCCATGGAGATATTTCTTGGAGATGTATTAAGGACACGAGATGTAAATCCAGGTGTCTTCATGCTTCCCGGGCCTGGTAAATTATCCGGAAGCAGTCCGCAGGAATATGCGAATGCCGGAAGCTGGGTGGCAAAGTACGCATTTCCCCGACTTTCCGGGATCAAGTACCTGGATGGTGATGATGAATTATCATTTTACGGTGTGTCTTCGGAATGGATGATGTCGGTCTTGCCGGTGCAGATTCCGGCCGGGGATGAGTATGTGTTGAGCAGGTACATAATGGTTACAGACACTGAAGATGCCCTGTTTGCCGAAACAGCAATGGAAAGCATTTCCAGCAGGATAAACCACAAGATTGATGATGTGGAAATATCCATAATCTTCCGGGACGAAGAAATCATTAATGGAAGCAGTGATGTTGTTACGGTAAGGATTGAGAACAATTCCGATGAGGTCATTTCTGCCGGCAGTGTAGAGCTAACCGCAACCAGGCAGTTGGGCATTGATGAGACTGTCCGGACATTCCCTTATATTCAGCCCGGCGGCAGCCATGATGTCGAGTATGCTTACGATGCGGAATATACGGGCAGGGGATATGTGACATTGCACATGACATCGGCAGACCGGGAATATCATGTGCCGTTCCAAAGCTTTTTTGTGGGCGGCGCTGGATGGTATCACGGTGATACCCATACGCACAGCGTCCACAGCGACGGCCGTGGCACAATTGCCGAGAATGTCGCCTCTGCCAGGCAGAAAGGGTTGGCTTTCATGATTGCGTCAGATCACAACACGGTCGGGCAGAGAGACGACGTGGCAGCCGAGAATCGGGATGATTTTGTTGCCATACTCGCAAACGAGGTAACAATGAATGCACACGATTGGGGACACGCTGTTGCATCGTTCATAACGCAGGCAGTGGATTATAATCCCACCGGGGATGCATCCAATCCCATTGGGGATATTCAGTATACAATTGATGAAACCCTTGATGAAGGCGGCCTGTATTATATCGCTCACCCCTTTACCGACAGGGAAAGATTTACATGGAAGCATTGGGATGTCGAAGGTTTTACGGGCTTGGAGGCCTGGAACGATATTACGTTTACCCATGAAGATAGAAAAGCCATCGATAAGTGGGAGGATCTGCTTAATGATGGATACAGGGTGTTCGGAATTACCGGGTCCGATGCCCATTTCGCCGAGAGGGTCGGCCTGGTGCGCGTGAGTGTTTTTTTGAATGAGCTGTCATCAGAAGAAATCAGGCATGCCTTGGGCAACGGACATTTTTATGGGACAAACGGACCGCGTATCCGGTTCGAGGCAAATGGGGCAATGATGGGGGAAACCATCCAGATGAAACGCGGCGAAACGCTATCCATTGATATTTCGACATGGGCCGACAGCGATATAGGAACCGTACTGCTGATCAGGAACGGAGAAACCGTTAATGAGTGGAATCCCAACTCGAAGGAATTTTCCACACGATATGATATCGCGGTTGATGGGGATGGCTGGTACAGGCTTGAGGTCAAAGCCGATGACGCAGGTTTTGCCTATACCAACCCCATCTGGGTTGAAATAAACGATCCCAAGGGTGTCATGCTGCTGGGTGAAACTAGTCAATCAGGCTCCAGGTGATCATTTAAGCGGGATTAGACTGATTTATGCCTCGCTTCCTGACCAGTATCATCTGTTTGGTCGTCATCGGACTTCAATTGCTCGCTTCTGGGGAGGAAAAAACGCCGCTCCGGCTTTTTAATAGTTTTGATGAAAGGCCTTACGATCCGTTAATTGTTCCACGTCCCGGTGTAAACGCCGTTGATGTTCCGCTGAGAACCAGTTTTTTCATCATGATTGTTCCGGCCGATCCCTCGGACGGGGTGTTGCCGGAAACGGTCTCTGTGAAACTTCAATCTGATGGAGGAGAGCCCTTTAATATATTGGGGCCGCGCCGTACATTTGCACCCGGGTATACAGGCAGGATATTCACAATAAACGACCGTCGATACGGGCAGAATGTGCTGGGCTTGTATATTGATTCCGGGAAAAAGGAATTGAAGCCTTCGACGGCATATACTGTAAGCGTAACGGCGGAATCCCGCCTGGGTTCATATATTCCCGAAGACGGGGCAAGCTGGGTATTTACCACCGAGGCCACTCCCGAGGTGCACAATGTGAGTTATGACTGGGATCTTGGTGGAAATGATCATGTTGAGTGGCAAGGCTCTTTCTTCAATGGATTTGTAAAGGCAGGCTTTACAGGTTCTCTGATTTTTGATCCGGGCTGGGAGTTGATGACGGAGGCGCGTGAAGAATATCCGAATTCATGGGAATTACAGAGGGATTACTGGCTTACCGGGTTTAATAATGAATACAGACCTCTTATGCGTCAGCCCAACATTGTGCGTGAACAGGAGACGCGCAGAATATCCTCCATGACCAGGCAGGAAAACGGGGTCATGTTGAGTGTGGAGGATTTCTTTGGTCACGAACAGTACGGAATCGAGTCGGGGAGGCCGGTAAGCGCCGACTACAATATTGGTGACGAAGTTCTTATAGCCGACCCTGACAGCAGCGCCAGAGCATATGTCCTGGCGGCCGATGATGACTCACAAACTGTTCATGTTTCAGCATTTGACGATCCTTCAAACGGCTGGAAAATTGACTACACGCACCAGCTGCCCGAGAAGGAAGATCCGAGAGCCCCGGGACTGTTTCCGTCAGGAGGCACATATCTTCGTAAATTTGATCCCCCTGGCACGCCAAGATACTATTGGGATCGTCTGAACCTGGAGTGGGACAGGGCGGTGAAGAAATATGGAAGGACCATGGTGGTTGATTTCAACGATGCGCCCGGCGATTTATCCGTTGACGGCAGGGCCTGGACGACCGCCAAGTGTCTAGTTCAATACCATGAAGTAGTACGTGAAATAACTGGCCACCTTATAAGGCGCTATGGGGACGACACGCTCGGCTGGCGATGGTCGGTATTTAATGAACCTGATCTGATGAGAAGTTCGTGGCGTAACAGGGATTGGGATGAGTTGCAGCGTTTTTATGATTACACGGTGGATGCTGTTTTAAGGTCATTTGAAGATCACGGTTATGATTCAAACAAAGTGATCGTTGGAGGCCTGGAATTGGGCGCCGTCTTTGGCGAGAATCTTAAACTCGGAAAATTTCTTACACATGCGTCTCCGTCGGCGAGCGGGCCGGGGGCGCTGGAATTCAATGCCGCGTACGCAGATCCTGCGCTCGACGGAAAGAGATCAAGCCGTGTTGAGGTAATGTGCGCCGAAAATGATGGCAGGGGATCACCACTCGATTTCATCTCCATTCACGCATACAACAGTTCGGAGTTGATGGCCGCGAAACTCATAAGGGCAAAGGAGATGGCTCTTGATATCGATCCCGATTACTATTCAGATCTATGGGTAAACAGCTATGAATCCGTTCCGTTCTGGCAGAGAAGTTATGACCCGGGCGGCGCGGCTGTATATCTGGGAAGCGGATATTTCCCTGCATGGACAGCGGATGTCGTAAGACGGCTGCTTGAGAAGGCAAGGCAGGATTCTCGTTATCGTTACGGCGAGACGATATTTACAATAAAGCAGTGGGCGCTTCCAAATTTCGACGCATATAATGCTGTAGTTCGGCGTATTCACACCGATAGCGGTGAAATATTCGTTCCCATGCCGATATTCCATTTTGCCAACCTGCTATCCACCATGGACGGGGAATTCCGCGTATTTCCCGAACATCGGTTGGGCGGACATGTGGTTTCAGGCTTTGCAACCCGCGGAAATTCCGATATCCGCATTGTTCTTTACTCCCATCACGAACAGGATATGCAGGGGCGTTCGGAGATGAAGTTCAATATCGATCTTGAGATAGATGGAGTCGATGAAGGAGAGGTTGAAGTAAGCGAGTATCTTTTTGACGGCGTGAACAATTCGTATTATGACATTGCCGTAGAACTCGCCCGGAAGCCTGATAGCGCAATGAATCGCGCGGTGTTTTCTTCAGAAAAAGCGCAGATGGTCATGGAAATGGCGGATCTGAAGCTTTCTGATTCCACGGTGCATGCGGTGGATAAATCCGGGATCCTTGAACTTGAGTTTATAGTGAACGGGAATGGGATAAATTTCATTGTAATTGACCGGAACCCGAACAGGGAATAACTGGAATGCTTGCCGGGAAAAAAGCAGCGGAACAGAGCCGCTACAAATTGATCGGGTGCGATGTGCTGTATCGCGAGCTGTGCATTTGTGTCGGCAGATCCCCCCTGGCAATCGACATGGAAATTCTTCCCAAAGGTCTTCATGATATGGGGAGGGATGCAATGCACGACCGGTTACAGAAAGCCGTGGATGCAGCGGATCCCGGACGCTATAAAGGCGTATTGATGGGTTATGGGTTATGTAATAACGGGTTGCATGGGTTGACCGCGCGACGTATCCCCGTAGTTGTCCCGCGCGCTCATGATTGCATTACACTGTTTTTCGGCAGCAAGGAACGCTATATGGAATATTTTCAATCGCATCCCGGCGTTTATTTTCAAACCAGCGGCTGGATTGAACGAGGTGATAAGGATGATGGACTCATGCGGCAGTCCATCGGATATCGCATGGGGATGGATCAGACCTATGAAGAATTACTGGAAAAATACGGGGAGGACAACGCGCAGTATATCTTCGAAACGCTATGTCAAAAACCGCGCTTCTACGGCCAGTTTACCTTTATTGAGATGGGTGTTGAGCCGGATGACCGGTTTGAACGACAGACACGGGAGATGGCTGCCGGGATGGAGTGGTCGTTTGAGAAGGTGCGCGGTGATATATCCCTGATAAACCGGCTTGTGAGCGGGGTATGGAATGATGATGAATTTCTCACAGTTCCCCCACGGCACCGTGTTTCAGCTCGATACGATGAAGGGATTATACATGCAGTTCCTGCGGATGAGTAGCTCTCATCCGTGTCTGTCTGCAATATCCTCTCAGAAACACCCGGGATTTGAGCTGCTCAGCCGGAGTGCAGCGCTACAGCAGGATTCCCGTATATCTACGGCCACACGGTTTCTACAAGGTTGCTTCGCTCTCTGCCGTCTGCCGATGTCCATGCGAAGGCGACACGGGTTCCCGATCTCGGAGCCGACAGCCCATTGTACCCGTTTCGAATATTCTTTACTTCCTTTACCGCCTGACCTCCCCGCAGTATCCATTCAAACTTTCCACCTACGTAACGGCTTCCATCCCATACGAAGAAGTGCCCCAGGCCGGCGGAGTTCCATGGATAACGGTCCCATGCGAATCGTACAAAGCGGCCATCCGATGTCATCTCGGCATCCAAGGTCATTACCTGGGTAGCTCCCTGTCCGGAGGGCCCCTGTTGTGTATGCCAGCGGATGTTTTCCCAAATATCGCCGTCGGCCCCCGCTATATTATTTTCTTCTCCGTTTTCTTCCGTTTCAAGCTCGGCTGTAGTATCCACATCCGGCCTGGATGAACGGTTATCCAGATCACACCCTACCACAAACAACGCGGCCAGAACAAAATAGTGCCATCTCATATGTAATTATCTCCAATCGTATAAACTAGCCGATGTTACACCAATCGATTATCCAGTATCTCGAAACAACCGAAAGACCTGTTTAGGCCGACGCCGCATCATCCCAAGCTGCGGAAAATTTATATGTGATATATAAACAGGTCAATCTCAATCGGTGAAAATAATATTTAATCAGAAACTCTGGAATATGAACATAACAATTCATCGTTAATCGTTTATAATCTGGGATTGATGCCGGAGCAGCTTTGAATAAATTCCATTTGATCCAATGAGCTCGGAATGACGGCCTCTCTCTGATACACGCCCACCGTCAAGGACAATGATCTCGTGCATATTTTCGAGATGAACCAGGCGATGAGTGATCCATAATACGCTCCGTTCCTTCATGATGTCGTGAAGATTCCGTACGATTTCCTTCTCGGTACAGGAGTCGATATTTGCAGTAGGTTCGTCAAACACGAAAATCGGTGCGTCCCTAAGAACGGCGCGAGCAATGGCTACTCGTTGGCGCTCACCGCCGGAAAGTTGAGAGCCATGCTCTCCCACAATAGTGTCCAAACCCTTGGGCAATGAGGCTGTTAACTCAAGCAGCCGCGCAGCCATAAGGGCTTGTTGTAGTGCCGTTTCGTCAGTACCCGGACGAGCGAGCAATAGATTAGCCTTCAATGTGTCGTTGAACAGATGTGTTTGCTGTGGAACAACAGCCATGATCCGGCGCAATTCTTCCAGTGCGTATTCTCTGGCGTCATGGCCGTCGAATCTTATTTTCCCTGAATCCGGATCAAGGAATCTCAGCATCAGGTGCGCAATTGTGCTTTTACCAGCGCCGCTTGGACCTACAACGGCAATATGCCTTCCCGGTTGAAGGTCGAAGGATATGTCCTGCAGAACGGGTTCCCGCTCATATGAAAATGAAACGGATTTGAAGCTTACGGACGGGATTCCTTTAGGTGTTCTAAGTGGTGTGTCAGTGTCATGCACAGCCGGTTCTTTAATCGACAGTGACCTTAATCGGCGGCCGGATTCCTCCGATTGTTCATGAAACTGCCATGCGGTGCCCATATTTTGCACAGCTTCGAAACTTGTCAAAACTCCCAACAGGATAAGCGCCAGATGAGTGCCCTGGATCCTGCCTTCCAGGACGAGCGGGGCCATAAGCAATAGAACTGTCCACATGCAGAGATGGGGCAGTCCAAGACTCAATGTGTCCTGCAGCCCGGTTATCCGTGCCTGCCTTGACTGGAGTTCTCCAAGCTTCCGGTTGTATATGTCCATATCCCGGATCATTTTATTTTCCCGTCCGAACACGAGCAGGTCCGAGATGTTCTGAATGCTTTCGACCAGGTGTCCGGACAAAGATGATTGAACATTTACCTGTTCGCTTCCTGTCCCGCGTGATAAGCGCCTTGTAATGAACGGTGCAACAACCCCGTTAAGCATGAAAAATGCAAATGTCGTCCATGCCAAAACAGTGGAATAATAATGGAGACCGGCTACGGTTACGGTTGTTACTATTACTGCTACAACACACGGAGCCATGACACGCAGGTACAGATTTTGCAGTATATCTACATCGTTGACCATGCGGGACAATAGATCTCCGGATCTCTGTTGAAGCAGTATGGCTGGCGCCAGGGGCTCAATTACGCGGTACAGCCAGATCCTTAGCTCCATCAACCATTTAAAGGTGATATCGTGGGAAACCAGCCTGTCCAGATAGCGGCAGGCTGCTCGCGATATTGCAAAGAATCGGATTGCTGTGATCACCAGTATCATGTCCAGAATAGGCGGCCGTTCAGCCGCCCATGATACGAGATACCCGGAACTTCCCATCAAACCCATACCTGCGAGGATTGTTGCGGAGCCGGCCAGAATGGACAGCAGGGTTTGCAGGCGATAGGGACGCAGCAGTTGCAGGCATGAAAAATGTTGATGTGACGCAGTTTGGCCGTGTGCTTTATTTCGGGGTAGCGATACGGAATTGCGGCCTTTACTGCTTGAACAGAAGCGGGTTTGGCTGCCGGCCATATTTACGACACAGTGTTTCATTTTCCCAA
>SLRP01000186.1 GCA_007130845.1 Kiritimatiellia bacterium
GGGCGAAGCAGGCTTCAGCAGCAGCCTTGCCCCGGAGAACTCGCCTATTACCTCATGAGGAATGGTCGTACCCTTCATGGTGACTTGAAAAAGATTACGCCTCGCAAGTTCCGTCCCTTTGCGTATGGCATCCGCGACTTCGTTGGCCTTGCCCATGCCGTATCCCACCCGTCCAGCCCGATCTCCGGCCACTACCAGGGCGCTGAAACTGAAACGGCGGCCACCTTTTACAACCTTGGAACAACGGTTGACGTGCACCACCCGCTCTTCAATCTCCCCGCCTGAACGGATTTCCTTTTTCTGCTCTCTGTCCTTCATTCAATAACACCGTTCGTTTGTATTAAAATTTCAAACCGCCCTCTCGTGCAGCCTCGGCAAGGGCCTTGACCCGGCCTGCATAACTGAATCCCCCTCGATCAAACACAACATCTTTAATGCCTTTTTCCTGCGCTGTCCGGGCGGCCTCTTTGCCTAGGATCTTCGCCTTATCAGTGTCGTTCCTGCGTGTGCCAGGCGTTCCGCCCAGCCGGTCAGTGGAAATAGATGCAAGCGTTCGAGCAGAGTCATCATCCACAAATTGCACATACATGTGCATGTTGGACAAATAAACGCACATCCTTGGTCGTTCCGCGCTTCCCCGCACCTTGTGTCGCAGCCTCAGGTGCCTTCGTCGCCGATAATCCTGTTTTGTTTTCATCTTCATGCTTATGCCACCGTCTTGCCGGCCTTGCGCCTTACATTTTCATCAGAATATCTTATTCCCTTGCCCTTATAGGGTTCAGCCGGACAATAGGATCTGATCTGAGCGCTTACCAGCCCTACTTTCTGCTTATCCACCCCGGCAACCGAAATCTTTGTGCCATCTGAAACAGCTACAGTTACATCCTCCGGAACAGTGTAATTTACAGGATGTGAATACCCGAGAGACATCGTCAGATCCCGCCCCTGGATTTGAGCGCGGAACCCGACTCCCTCAATCTGCAATTTGCGTTCAAAACCTTCATTAACACCCTTGACCATGTTCGCTATAAGGCTTCTGGCTGTGCCATGCATCGCCCTCGCGGGCTTCTCATCACCCTTGCGGTCGACCTTCACCTTATCATCCGATACGGACACATTGATGAAAGGCGGCGGAGCCCAGTGCATGCTGCCCTTTGGACCCGTCACTTCTACCACCCCGTTCCCGGCTGTCACCGTAACACCCTTGGGAACCTCAACTGGCTTGACTCCGATTCTCGACATGTTTACATCCGCTCCTGAACGCTGATTACCAGATATGACAAATAACTTCTCCGCCGATCTGCTTCTTACGGGCTTCCGAATCGGTCAGCACGCCGGAAGACGTGCTGAGAATGGCAACACCCATTCCGCCCAATACACGGGGAATCTCCTCCGCGCCCACATACCTGCGAAGCCCCGGCCGACTGACGCGCTTAAGACCCTCTATAGAGGATTGCTGTTCGTGGCTGTACTTCAGATAAACGCAGAGTACGCGTTTACCTCCGCCGCCTTCAGTTGAAAAATCGCGTATATAGCCCTCGCGCTTGAGAATCCTGGCGATATCGCATTTCATTTTGGAATACGGCATTTCCACTGCATCCAACTTTGCCATACGGGCATTTCGTATGCGCGTCAACATATCCGCTATTGGGTCCGATAAACTCATGTCCGTATCATTTCCTTACCAGCTTGATTTGGTAACGCCCGGGATCCTGCCCTCGGACGCCAATTCCCTGAAACATATTCTGCATAATTGAAACTTGCGAATAAAGGCCCTGGGCCTTCCGCACTTCTTGCAACGGCTGTATGCTCGAACGCCGAATTTGGGTTCTCGCTCTGACTTAGCTATTAATGACTTCTTGGCCAATGTTTCCCCTTTCAATAACTGTTTGCCTGCGAATCCCCCGCGGAGGCAAAAGGCATGCCGAGATGCCGCAGCAGCTCCCTAGCTTCCTTGTCGGTTTCCGCGGTAGTCACGACGCTGATATCCATACCCTGCGTCTTTTTCACCTGATCCGGGTTGACTTCCGGGAAAATGGTCTGCTCCCGGATACCCAGGGTAAAGTTTCCCCGACCGTCAAACGCGTCGGGAGATACCCCCCTGAAATCGCGTATGCGCGGCAAAGCTACGTTAATTAAACGATCCAGAAACTCGTACATTCTAGCTCCGCGCAGGGTAACCTTCGCCCCTATGGGCATGCCTGCGCGCAGCTTGAAATTTGAAATACTCTTGCGGGCCAGCGTGACTACCGGACGCTGACCGGTGATGCGCGCAAGGTCATCCTGTAATGCCTTGAAAAGGTCCTTCTCGACGGATGTATCCACCCCGATATTCACGACCACCTTCACAAGCCTGGGGACCTGAACCGGATTCTTATATCCATGGGCCTCCCGCAGTGAGGGAACCGCCTGTTCTTCATATTTTGTCTTCAAGGTCGTCATATTCAGATCATCCGTCCAATCAATATCATTTTCTTACCGTGCTTTTTTCTTTTCGGCCGCAGGCTTCCCGGCAGATTTCTCATCATCCGACTGGTGCAGTTTAAGGTTGGAGATATGGATCGGAACCTCCATATCCACTATTCCTCCATGCGGATTATCCTGAGTCTTTCGCATGTGTTTCCTTGCGTAATTATATCCTTCAACAAGAACCTTTTGAGTCTTCGGATATACCTGCAGGACCTTCCCGGGCTTGCCCTTGGCAGCGTCCTCCCCAGAGATCGCAACCACCAGATCACCCTTTTTGATCCCCAGTTTGGGACTCTTCACCTTATGTTTTTTTCCAGCAACC
>SLRP01000150.1 GCA_007130845.1 Kiritimatiellia bacterium
AGGCAGCCAGCCCGGTAATAATAGCATTCACATCTTCCGCAGTGAACGGATTATAATCGGCCTTCTTATGCGTTAAAACAGACCGCACGCTCTCCAGATACAACGATGGATCAGCGCTGATTATCATTTGAAGATCACGGATAAGACCGTCAAGCCCCACTACCTTTCTTCGTTCCTGAAATATGTGCAAACAGAAATCCTTCATATGCTCCTTGTTCATGGCCCTGCGCAGATACGGTAATGATCGTGTAAAGTTCATCCTGCACAGGCGCATAAGGGTCTCCCCTTCCTGGTCCGAGTCCATAAAGCGTTCCATGGACTCATACGATGCGTCATCTCCGTAATTTTCCAAAGCCGACATGATGGCGCGGGATTGCTGTGACGTCCTAATCTCGGAATTCAGGATGGATGTCAGGATCGGCGCAAGCTCATCTATGCGCAGCCTGGCACAAAGCGCTATATTGGCCATGCTGGGGTCGTCAAGCAATCGGTCAATCATCGCATCTTTAAAGGACTCGCGCTCGTGCGGGGATAGGGAATCCCTGTAATTGCATGCAGCCCATTCAAGTTCATAGTCCTCGCTGTAATAGTGCTGCTCAATCAGCCTGTCCAGATCTTCCAATATGTCCCCTTTTGTCTTCATATATCTGATACTACATCAAGGCGCCGTACAGCGCAACGAGCGAGGCGACGGAATACTGATGAATATTGATAGCTGCTTGAATCATCCGGACGCACTGTTTAAAATCCGGTCAATATGAATTCCGATATTACGGTAGATACATGGAAGGCCCTTGAGAAAAAACTGGAACTCGACGGGGCGCATCAGACTCTAATCAGGTCTTTTCGGAGGCACTATGACTTCCTGACAAAGGGTCATACCGGACTGATACCGCAATCGACGATTTCCCCGGTTGGATGGCTTCCCACTCTGGATGAAGCAGGGGCAACCGAAGGCTCCGGAGTTGACGCGCTGCAACATGCTGTTGTCATCAAATTAAACGGGGGCCTGGGCACCGGTATGGGACTGAACCAGGCAAAATCGCTGCTCCCCGTCAAAAACGGCCTTACTTTTCTTGATATAATTGCAGGACAGATTCTTTGCATGAGACAAATCCATGAATGCCGGCTCCCTTTAATATTCATGAACAGCTTCAGCACACATGCAGATACGCTAGCAGCCCTGAACAAACATCCCGACCTTGTCGGGGGTCAGGATGACATACCAATATCCTTCGTCCAGAACCGCGTTCCCAAGATAAGCTGTGAGAATTTCCAACCTGTTGAATGGAAGCGCAACCCTGACATGGAGTGGTGCCCGCCAGGACATGGAGACCTCTATGTGTCGCTTGTAACCACCGGGATTCTGGACAAATTGCTCGAACAGGGAATGAAATACGCGTTTGTATCCAATGCGGATAATCTGGGAGCAACCATTGATCTGGAAATACTGGGTTATTTCGCGTCCAAGCAGTACCCGTTCATGATGGAAGCAACCGCTCGGACCGAGGCGGATAGAAAGGGCGGCCACCTTTCGCGCACGAATGACGGCCGGCTCATATTAAGGGAATCCGCTCAATGCCCTGACAACGAACGGGAAGATTTTCAAGACATAACCAAGTACTCCTATTTCAACACAAACAACCTCTGGATCAATCTGGAATCGCTAAAGGACAAACTCCTGAAGGAAGGGTACGTCCTTCCCCTCCCACCCATAATCAACCGCAAGACCGTAGATCCAAGGGATGATTCATCTCCGCATGTCTATCAACTGGAAAGCGCAATGGGCGCTGCTATATCAATATTTGAAAACGCACAGGCACTGGATATCCCAAGGACTAGATTTGCGCCCGTGAAAACCACAGATGATCTTCTGGCGCTGCGTTCCGATATGTACGAGCTTACGGAGGATTACCATATAAAGCCCAACCCGGAACGAGGTAGTGACGAGATTCTTATCCGACTCGACCCCGTATGCTACAAGATGATTGATGACTTTGATTCGCGTTTCCCTTCAGGTCCTCCGTCATTATTGCACTGCGAAAGCCTGATAGTGGATGGCGATATACTTTTCGGTAAAGGCATTTCCATTAATGGACCGGTCCGGCTTGCAAACTCCTCGAAACAGCAGATAAAGCTGTCAAACGGACTTGCAATCAGTGGAAATCGGAAAAATACCTGCGTTTAGTTTGTGATACGACATCAGGCATGATATGAGCCTCACCCTGTCTGCCCCGCATGAAAGCCTGAGGAATAACATCAAGATTGACACTCCTGACTTTTTCAACGTAATATCGAAATAATACGAAATGTTATGTGGAATCTGTGTTTAACTGTTGTTGAATCAGGAACCTTCATCTCTTAACAGCCTTATATTGCAAGTCATGATGTCTGATGCATATCGGGATCGCTTCATCTAAATTACTCGCAAGAATTTGCTGACTGAAATGGTGTAGAGTGAAAAAGTTTGCTTCAATTATCTTCACCGTGCTTGGCATGGCGCTTTGCGCGCAGCCCGAAATCGTTCTAAACATAGCCCCCGACAAGGACACCGCGCTATTCATGGCACCCAACAGACAGGAGGCGGATGCGGGTGCGGCGGCATCCCTGATGTTTTCCCCGCCGGGCAATATTGTGCTCCTGGAATTCGATCTATCTCCGGCCAGGGACTTGATAACCGAGTCTGTCCTGACTTTAAGAAGCACTGTCAACAGATCAGGGCCGTGGGAATTGGAAGTGTATGCAATGGTATACACTGAAAATAACTACTCATGGTTCGAAGGGGAAAGTGACGCCATAATACCTAACAACACCAACCATCCGGCCGGCGCCACCGGCGCTGCGTGTTACAATTACCGTAATGCGGATGGTTCCCATTCATGGGAGAACACGTCAGAAACCGAACTCGATAATGCAGGTGATGAAGGGCTGTGGGGCACGGTTATCGGCTCGGCATCCGGAACGGATACAGACGCGGGCGAGGAAGTCTTATTCACGCTTGATACATCAGTGCTTGAGGAATTCCGAAGTGAATACGGGCGGATTGTTCTTGGCGTAAGGACCATGGATGGAACGGAGATCGACGGAAATGCGTTCTTTGCCAGCAAGGAGAACCCGAATTCAGCATGGCATCCGAAGTTGAAACTGAATGTTGAAGCAGAGCCCGTAACAATGGAGGCGGGCGTTGTTGCATATTATACTTTTAACGGCAACTCTCTTGATTCCACCGCCTATATGCATGATGGGGAAACCCATAATCTCAGCTATTCAGACATTGTTCCGCCGGCTCTAGAAGGCGCAAAATCCCTGTTCTGGGGAGACCATTCAGTACGCCGATACGTCCAGTTGCCGGTAATTCGAGGGCTTGGATCCGATTTCAGCATCACATTCTGGGCCAGACTGCCGGAGAACTATTCGAATCCGGGCGGAGGCACGCCTATTCTATCGAGTGCAATTCCGCAAGCCCCCGGATTTAATTTTTTCCTGAACAATTGGAATACGGATAACCGCAACCTTCTTTTCAGCACCACAAACAACGACCTTGAACAAGGGAACGTATCCACACCCGACAATGTCTTCAAGGACGGAGTATGGCAACACGTGGCATTGGTCAGAAGCGGACAAAAAGTTTCATTCTATATCGATGGATCTCCAGTCGGCACAAACCTCAACGTGCTTGCGGATTTCCCCGTGGATCAGGCGCTTCGAATCGGCCAGAACTATCAAAGCGGGACAAATGTACAATGGTCGGGCCATATGGCTGATTTCGCCATATGGGATGTTGCCCTGAACGAAACCCGGATTTCCAGATTGGTTGAGGGGAGCATTTCCCCGGCCGATTACATGAGAACCCCTCCAAGGGCAATTGTATATTACCCGTTTGACAGTTCCTCAGAGGATGTATCAGGGCTTGGATACGATGCTGATGATGTGAATATTGATTACAGCGCCGATGTTCCTGCGGCCATCAATTACGGAGAATCGGCACACTGGCAGGATCATGCAGTTCAACGCTATTTCGACATACCTGCACTCAAGGAGATGGGAACTGATTTCAGCGTGACTTTATGGGCCATACTCCCCGACGCCTATTCAAATCCAGGCGGCGGCACAACAATTCTTGCCAATGCACCCCCACAGACTCCGGGCTTTCATTTCTTCGTGAACACGTGGAATTCGGATAACCGGAAATTGATCTTCAGCACCACGAACGACAAGCTCGAAACCATAACTGCATCCACCTCCGAACATGTCTTAAGCGACGGGGAATGGCACCATATTGCCCTGATCCGGCATGGGAACACAGTTTCGTTCTATGTCGATGGATCTCCAGTCGGAACAAACCTGAACGTGCTGGCGGATTTCCCCGTGGATCAGGCGCTCCGCATCGGACAGAACTATCAAAGCGGGACAAATTACCAATGGTCGGGGCATATGGATGATTTTGCCATATGGAACGGAGCGCTTTCTCCCAATATGATCAAAGCGCTGGCTGAGGGAACCGACAGCCCCTCCAATCATACGCCTCCGGAATGGTGGGCAGAGCATTACATATCTGAAATGGACGGATTTTACAGGTATCAAACAATGACTCAAAACTGGTTAAAGCAGGGAGGCGGAATTATATCCATTCCCGATTATCTTACAACCGCAGGAAACTTCCCGTATATAAAAAGGGATTACAGCATGGAGGGTATTTTTGTCGATGAGTTCATGCTTGTTCGCCCGCTGGGAGGCTGGAGCGTTGATACAACCGGAGGCGAAGCAAATGAACCACATGACCACATACGGGAGTTTGACATAGCATATAAGAGCAACGGAACATGGCAATACCGGTGGGACAAGTTATTCGACCGAATAGATCCATATATCGATTACGGATATTCGCGGCTCACATTTGTAACCGACAACACATGCTGGGATTTTCCGTCCTCCCCGTCCGATTTGGCATACGGTCAGGCATCGCCTCCTGAAGACATGAATGAATGGAAGACATTCATTGAGGCTATGAGTGACAACCTCGCGGATCGGTACGGCGCGGAAACGGTTGACCAATGGCAATTCCGGGTGGGAACTGAAACGGCATGGAACGCGCGCTTCAACGGCACAGAAGAGCAGCACAACTCGTTTTATGATCATACTGTTGCGGCAATCGAGTCCCGGTTTCCAAACGCCCAAATTGGCCCGTCAAATTACGTAGTAATCAACGACACCAGTGTTTATCAGCGCGGCTGGACCGATTTCATAGAACACTGCGCCTCCGGGATCAATCACGTCTCCGGATCGGTCGGGACCAGATATGACTTCACAAGCAAATCGGTATATTTGACCTGGTATAGAGATCGTGATCCCGAAAGCACAATAAGCGCATTTAGAGATGACATTGCAGTTGTTGAAAACATATTGGGTTATTCCCCGCCTGCAGAGATCCATGAATATGGAATACTCTATAACGAGCACGCCGATCGAACGACGGAACAAGGAGCATGGGGAGCAGCATGGCATTTCCATACCTTGATGGGAATGTATTCTTCCGGCATATCAAAAATTCAGCACTGGGCGCTTCTGGAAAACGTTGGCGGAGGCAACAGATTGCTTTCAGGGCAGGGCTGGGTCTACATGGTGCTCGATCATCTTAGAGGTGGAAAACTCTTCGAACTGCAACATCCCCAGAAATCCGAATCCGGCACGCAATACCGCGCCTACGCCGTAGACAAGGGTAATACCAGATACATAGTCATGTCCGCCCTTAATCTGGACCGCAACAATGCCGACTCCAGGCCTGTCACGATCCGCGTTCCCAGGGACATGATGCCTGTAACGGAGACTTCAAGAATAAGACACACGTCACTTACAAGGGAGAACTCATTATACGATAAAATACGGGAAGATTTGAAAAATGCGGGCCTTCTTATGTCACCATGGTCGGACAACGAAGGAACAATCTCCGAAGTAATTCAAATGGGGGGAACTGATGGCAGGACATATGTGGGCAACAACTGGAATAACCATGGATATGAACAGCTGTTTGAAAGCTCGCTTACGCTGGAAGATTACCAGGAAACCCTGACAAGAAACGGAAGCTACAACGAGTTTACCATTGTAGCAGAAAACCCATCCATTCATATTATCGCTATTGAAACACCATTCGAAGCGATAGAAGCATATCCAAGCAGGATAACCGCAGACGGGGCGGACTCCTCCACTATCAAGGTCACAATCAGGGACGGCGCAGGCAGCGCAATGCCCAACAAATCGGTCTTCTTCGAGATTGCCGGAGGAAACCCAGGTGATGGAGGCCTGAGCGGAGGCCCATGGACAACCGATTCCAGGGGCGAGGCAACCACAAAGCTTACAACCACGGAGCCGGATACCTTCACGGTAACCGGCTATATTGGCCCGGACAGCCACGGCAGGGATATCGGTACTGTAACCATAGCAGCCTTCAGTCCCGGCGACCTGCCAAGATTCCAATGGTATGAAAAGCACGGCCTGCTTCCGGATAACGAAGAGGATTGGAAGACCCTTGACGACCAGGATCCTCACAAGAAAGGCATGACCCTTAGACAGGAATATATTGCCGATACCGACCCCAATGACCAAGGCTCACTATTCGTAATTACAAATATGGAGATTGATCCGCATGTAAGATTGCATTTCAACCCCGTTTCCGAAAACCGTGTTTATTCATTGCAATACATGAAATCCCTTGGAACGGACGACTGGAAGGATGTATCAGGACAACAGAGGATTCATGGAATCAATGCAGGGGGCAGCCTGGAAGATACAGACCCAACGAATGAATTGCGTTTCTACGGAATAAAAGTAGAAGTGCCGTGACAAGCCAACTGCAGGTACACTTGCCGGCCCGGAATGAAATGGCAGGGCCCCTTCCCTGCCCCGCTGAATATACCCGGTCAACACAGTCCACCTTGATATTGACGCAATATTTCTGATACTTATTCCCGGTTGCTTTCCATGAATACCCCTGTGTTTGCCGGGGCTTTGAAGGTTGATATGATTAAATCGGCAATAAATTATCATCTGTGCGTTCTCCTGATATCGGCCGGCAGTGCGTGTGTTTCCTTCGCCGGGGATTCAATCCTCAATGTAAACTTCGATTCCCGGAATACCGGGCTGTATTCGGATGACATGGTGCATCAGGACTGGGGAACAGTTGAATGGGCATCGCTTCAGGACCGCGCAAGCATTGTCAGGGATGCGGATTCTGCACACGGCAATGTCCTGAAAATAGCTTATCCAAAAGGGTCCGTTGGCCCTAACGAG
The DNA here is from genome assembly GCA_007130845.1 of Kiritimatiellia bacterium. Taxonomy (GTDB): domain Bacteria; phylum Verrucomicrobiota; class Kiritimatiellia; order SLAD01; family SLAD01; genus SLRP01. The sequence continues at coordinate 7,288 of SLRP01000150.1, forward strand.
GGAGGCGGACAATTCGTGGTGTCATTGCCTCCATCCGAGGAAATGTGGCTTTCATATTACGTGAAATTCGATGAGGGATTCGATTTCAGAAGAGGCGGCAAACTCCCGGGGCTAACCAGCGGCGGCAGCAGATTTACCGGGGGGCGCATACCCGAAGAAGGCGAAGGATGGAGCGCCCGGCTCATGTGGAGAGAAAACGGCGACGCTTTTGTGTACCTGTATTACGTTGATATGTCAGGCATGTGGGGGGACAATCTGCCCCTGAACAGGTCGTTCAAGCCCGGAACATGGCACCGGATCACACAGCGCATCAAACTGAATGCCGGTGATGACGCTGACGGAATTCTGGATGTATGGATCGATGGCGAAAAAGCGCTGAGCCGTTCCGATATAAGATACAGAATCGGAGACAAGGGCATTATCGATTCAATGTACTTCTCCACATTCCACGGCGGCAGCACGGAGGATTGGGCGCCGCATGTCGACAGCTTCGCCTTCTTCGACCATTTCGTGGTCAGTCGGGAGCCGTTGATTCCAGAAAGGTGAAAGACAGCCTGCTACAGGGACGGCCCGGCTCCAACTGTACGGCACACATCCCTCCCCGGCGGACGTCAATCACAACAGGGAAACCAGGCCGTGTATTTGCGGAATATTGAGCGTTACGTAATTCGGTAACATCCTGATAATAAACATGTTGACCGATCCGGACATGAATTTCGATTTCGGGGTTGAAACTGAACGATCGTTCAGGTATTAATAATTCATGCCTCGACAAATTGACCTCAAAAAAAAGCTGGATCAGCTGCGGGCCTTTCATCGCAGTGAAAGGCGCGCCCCTTCCTATTCGGAAATGGCCGAATTGTTCGGTTACTCCTCAAAGGCCGCCGTTTATGCGCCGGTAAGAAAACTGATCGATCTTGGCTACTTGAAACGATCCGCGGGAGGGCGCATCGCCTTTACTCAAAAAGCAACCGGTAAAATCGCCATACTTGGCACTGTTCAGGCGGGGTTTCAATCGCCCGCCGAGGAAGAACTTCTGGATACCATAAGCCTTGATGAATTCCTGGTACGGCGCCCGGAGTCCACCTTTCTGTTGACCGTCTCCGGGGATTCAATGATCGATGCAGGAATACATCCCGGCGACCTTGTGCTGGTAGAGAAAAACGGCGCCCCGAAGAACCAGGACATAATTATAGCGCAGGTGGATGGCGAATGGACAATGAAGTATTTTTTCCGGGATAAATCCGGGGTTTACCTTGATCCGGCAAATCCCGCATACAGCCGCATTCGCCCTCGCGGATCCATGGTCGTGGGAGGCATCGTAAGAGCCGTGATACGCAAATACCAATGATGACGTCATGCAAATCTTCAGCCTGTGAGGAATACCATGTCCAAAGCGGCTCCGTTAATGCTGTCTTCGTTTCCGCGCGCAATAGTGCATGTGGACGGAGACGCCTTCTTCACCTCGGTTGAGCAGGCGATCCATCCTCACCTGCGCGGCAAGCCGGTTGTTACCGGCAAAGAGCGCGGAATCATTGCCTGCGCATCCTATGAAGCCAAGGCCCGCGGCATCAGACGCGGAGTATCGCTTTGGGATGCACGTAGACTCTGCCCGGAACTCATAGTGCTTCCGAGTGATTACGAAACCTACAGCATTTTTTCATCCCGCATGTTTGAGATAATGCGCAGATACACGCCCGAGGTTGAAGAATATTCAATCGACGAGGGGTTTGCTGATCTCACCGGCATGCGTCAGGTATTCCGCAAGGGGTACCGTGAAATTGCCGCCGATATGCAGGCGGCAATATGCAGAGAACTTGAATTGACGGTTTCCATAGGCCTAAGCCTCACCAAAAGCCTGGCTAAAATCGGATCCGATTTCCGCAAGCCAAACGGCATTACAGCGGTCCCCGGAAACAAACTCCACCAGTTCCTGCCGAATATCCCCCTTTCCAATGTGTGGGGACTGGGCCCAAACCGCGTCCAACTCCTGAAAAAATACGGTGTTATGACCGCCTGGGATTATGTGTGCCGCGATCCGAAATGGATTACCAAGCTTCTGCATAAACCGGGCTTGGAGATATGGAATGAATTGCGGGGCACAGCCCTGTTGCCGATAAACACAGCCCCATGGCGTCCCGTTGCCTCCATCAGCAAAACCAAGACCTTTACCGCACCTTCATCCGACTGTCATTTCATATACGCCAAATTGATGCGCAATCTTGAATCCGCCTGTATAAAACTTCGGCGCCATGGATTACGGGCATGGGAGATAAGTGTAAGCCTGCGTTTAAAGGACTACACGGAATCAGGATTAACGGCCCGTCTGGATCGCGGTGTCACCCTCCCACAGGAAGTTGCCCATGTTGTGAGAGAGCTTTTCGACCAGCTCCATGCCGCCGGGGCAGAGTACAGGGCCACAGGGGTGATACTTGCCCGGCTGGAAGATGACCGATCCCGGCAGTACGAGCTCTTTGATGATCACGCGCGCACGCAACAGGCCCGCCGTCTGGGGGAAATAATTCAAATCATAAATGGATATTACGGCAAACACCGTATATTCCTGGGCACCGGTCTATATTTGAACCGCGCACGGAAAAATGACCGCGACGAGCCATGCTGGCGTAAAAACACCCTGTTGAAAGGCGAAACACGGCGCAAACGCCTTAAGATTCCGCTGCGCAATATCAAAATCTAACCGCCGCCTACGGTTCTAATTCGGTGTCAGCCGCGTCGGGCACCGTTATTTCCGCATCCAGGCGTTCTCCTGATTTAATCACGACTTCTTTCCGGGCGTTCCGCTCGCCAGCCTCCGCCTGAACAATATATTCACCCTGACTGAGGACAAACTCGTTTCGGCTGGTCGGCCCCGTAACTGCTTGCGGCTTCGGCTCTCCCTCCTCGGGCACGGGGAACACGGTCCAACGAATGCGCTGCGTAACCGGCTTGCCAGCCACCTCCACGGCTCGGACATGAAGCACCCCGGCATCCAGAACGAGCGTTGGCTCGCTCCGTTCCCCCGGATACACTTCGATATCCTTTTCCGCCGCAACCTGTCCGCTTTCAGCCCGGACGACATAGGCGCCGGCGGGAAGCATAAAGGATGAACGTCGGGTCGGACCCTTGATCTGACCGCGCTCGCCCCTGATATCCCTTTCAACACTCAATACCTGAAACCGCGCATCGGGCGCTTCGGGGCCGTCCTCCGCCAGGAGGGCCGTGATGTCCAGCATGCCGGCATCCAAAACGAGGGTGGTTTCGTTTCGTTCGCCGGCGCTTACGTGAATCTCCTTGTCCATGCCTGCCTGTCCGCTTTCAGCCCGGACAACATAGGCTCCGGCTGGGAGCACAAAGGATGAACGTCGGGTCGGACCCTTGATCTGACCGCGCTCGCCCCTGATATCCCTTTCAACACTCAATACCTGAAACCGCGCATCGGGCGCTTCGGGGCCATCCTCCGCCAAAAGGACCGACACTTCCAGGATCCCGGCGTCCAGGACAATCTGTCTCTCCGTCCGTTGGTCAGCCCTGATGCGAACCTCCGCCGTTTTCTCCGCGGCCCCTACTGCGGCGGTTACCCGGTATTCTCCGCTTTCAAGTTCGAAACGGTTTTGGCGCCCGGGCCCCGCCTTCAGATCCCCCGCA
>SLRP01000173.1 GCA_007130845.1 Kiritimatiellia bacterium
CGGGCATGAGAAGCTAGTGGTCCATCGTTCAGAACATCGCGTAGCGGTCATGCTTACGGCGCTCTCAAAGACGGTACCCCGTCAATAATACTCTTACGCGGACACACTTAACCGACACCGCTTGCGCCGTATTGTCCGTCATCGCTTTAGCGACTGCAAAAGCCCGATCGACTGAATGGGTGTCCCATTTCGGAACTCAGGAAGTGCATGCCTGAATGAATCGACATCCTTCTGAACGTCCTGGACGAATGGGGTGTTTATCGAAAAATCCTTATCCGTGTACACCTATTATGCATCGCTCAGTCAAGAATGTCCACGCATGAACCTTGAGCTTACAGTGCAACATTATCCATGGCATATGCAATTTAACAAAGGGTCTTGGTTTCTATTTCACACAAATGAGTTGACCAGGTTTTCAAGATTTCGGCGATAGTAAATATAATGAGCAAGAGGCATATTTGCCCTGACTCTGCCGTCGGGTAACGGAATGTAACCCCCTTTTTCCAGCAATGGAGCAACCGTTTCGTTCAACTCGAAATCGATGGCCTCAGGGCCGGCAAGCAAATTGTCCGTATCAATTCCTCCTATGAGTCTCAGCGAAGATCCGAAACGTTTGCGCAGCAGCATGTAATCCATGTCCGGGCATTCCCGTTCATGGGCCCTCAACACATTGAAACCCGCATCCAGAACATCAGGTATCAGACACAACGCATTCCCGTATGTGGTCCAAACAACGGATTCAACGCCATGCCGTCTCAGGACATCAAGAATTGGCCTATAACTCGACAAGGCCAGGTCGCGGTACAGCTTCGGCGATATCAGTGGACCGTGACAACTCGCAATAGGCTCTGAGAAGGACGCATAATCGACTTTAACCTCCTTCAGTATGCGTTCAGCCAAGTTAACAGCAAATACAGCCTGGTCCTCCATTATGGCTCTCACTCGCAATGGCTCATCGGCAATTTTATAAAGAACTGCTTCGAACGATGACCATTCTTCGACTCCCATGGTTAAAAAGAGTCCGTCGTGAATGGGTAATTCGATTATATGCCCATCGTCTCTCCATCTGCGGGCGGCATCTGCCCAGTTTGGACAGTCGGCAATGCGTTCCGGATCATCAGAATTCATCCTGTTGAGCCGTTTGATCCTATCCGCTTCGGTCAGTACGGGGCCGGCCAATTCCGGTCTCGGATACAAGTCCGCGTCTACAACATTCAGTTGGTCATAGGTGAACCAATCAGACAATTTTGAACCGTCAGGCAACCCCTGGGAGCGCCATGCAGAGATTACGCTGTCCTGAATGCCTTCATTCAACAGGGGGACCCTATCCAATGGGGAATAATCCATAGCTGCGCGAAAACGTTGGTTCGCCCTCACGACCCCGCATATCCCTGTTCACGGATAAACATCATTATTCTCTAATACCATTTTTCAAGGGACAGAGAAATAGTTGCCTGATTTCTCATTTTTCTCCGGAAATCGCACCCTCCCGCTCCTCTATATACCCAAAGACATTGAATTGACCAAAAGGAAACAGCCGTGAGACAACCCAGAATCAAGATGAACGATCAGGACACCTGGCATCATTGCTACAATCGTACAGCCGGCACATCCAGCGACAGGCCTTTCAAAGACGCGGAAAAGGAGCAATTCATACGCATACTCAAGCGTGTAGGAACCCTTTATACTGTCAGAATCATCTCATATCAGGTCATGTCCAACCATTTTCATATTCTCCTCCACGCGCCTGCCCAACCGCCGTCCCTGGAGGAAACATGCAGGCGTTTCAGGCAGTTCCATTACGGAAAGCGATCTATCAGCCCGGATTCACCCGCATGCCTGCAGTGGCAGGCCAGGTGCAGGGATGTCTCATGGTTCATGCGGCATCTCCAGCACCTCTACACAGCATGGTACAACAGGTCCAGGAACATCCGTAGACGCGGTTCCCTATGGGCTGACCGGTACAAGAACACCATTCTGCAGGATGGTCATGCCGTATGGGCTTGCTGGAGCTATATTGAGAACAATCCCGTTCGCGCAGGGATGGTGGAGGATCCAGCAGATTACCGGTTTTGTTCCCACGGGGCATGGTCTCAAAGCGGACGGCATCCGTTTGAGTCAAATATAAGAAAAATCGTCCTGCCATTGATGCAAGAGCATTTCGGGGTGGTTTCATTAGGCGATATACGCTTACGCATGGCGGAAATGCTGGCGGCCAAGGCCGGCAAGGACTGGATAGAACCGGGCTTCACCATGACCATACAGCGCAGTGTGCGACACTGGACTGATGGACTGGTAATTGGATCGGAGCTGTTTGTGAGAGAGGTAATGAGCCGGTACAGGCCCGCTCACGAAGTCGCACGTCACCGCATGGCATCTTCAAGAGATCCGGCCCCTCTATTCGCATGGAGGCGAGTGCGCCCGGCGGAGTCTGGATAAATCCTACCGACCCGTTCAGTCAATCCCAGCCAGATACCCATAATAAGGCCGCGGTATGCCCTGATCCTTGCAAATGGCCATTCAGGGAGATGCAATACAGGAAATTTCAGCCCGGATACAAACCGGATTTCCGCCGGAACGACCTCATTAGGAATGAAATCAGAAAACAAAGTGTTCAGCACATCCTCAAGACACAGATTCTCTGTCCCTAATTACGCTAATTACGCTAATTACGTAATTACGCCCTAATTAAGAGTTTCGAAGAAGGCGTCGGCGCAGGCCTATAAGTCCTAAGCCAAGAAGGGCCAGAATCGTGGTTGATGGCTCC
>SLRP01000185.1 GCA_007130845.1 Kiritimatiellia bacterium
CTACAATGCTTCCGAGGCGGAAAAAGTATCGAAGGAGTTTTCAAGGGTGTTTTCAAAAAGGGAGCTCCCATGTGATATCCCGGAGGTTTCAGTTGCCGATGCTTTGATGGATAACGGTAAAGTCGGCATTTTAAAGCTGCTTGTTCATGCCAAATTTGCCTCCAGTAACAGCGAAGCCCGCCGCCTGGTCGAGCAGGGCGGCGTGCGCGTTGATGATGAAAAGGTCACGGATCCAAAGGCAATGATCTCTGTCCGTGCCGGCATGATTATCAAATCCGGCAAACGCGGGTTTGCGAAACTGGCCGTTCGTGAAGTATAGTTCCCTTGTGCAACATACAGGAAGAAATCACAGATGAGCATAGTAAAGGACGGTTGGCCATTCATTTTGATCCCTGCAGTTTTGCTGGGTGCGGCCGGTGCGGCGGCTCATATGGTTGACTGGACCTGGGCTTCACGTACTGCATGGGCGTTAGGATTGTGTTTTGTTCTGTTCATGGTTTATTTTTTCAGGGATCCGGAGCGGATTCCCCCGGATGATTCCGACTCTATAGTGGCAGGTGCCGATGGGGTGATCCGTTCTATCGAAACAATTACTGAGAATAAATATCTTGAGGCTGACACCGTGAGGGTCAGTATATTTCTGAATCCGTTTGATGTTCATGTAAACAGAGCCCCTATTGCTGGAATGGTCAACGGGCTCGCATATACTCCGGGACGCCATTTATTGACCATAAGCAATGCATCGTCTGAGTTCAATGAGCACAGCTCGATTCTGATATCCGGGGAAAAAACCCGTTGTCTGGTCCGGCAGATAGTCGGGCCTGTTGTTAGGCGCGTGGTCTATTGGCTGGAGATGAATCAGGCGTTGGGAAAAGGCCAGCGCATAGGGATGATGAAGTTTGGATCCCGTCTGGACATGTACTTTCCAAAGGACGATGTAATCATAACGGCGCGGAAGGGTGAGCGTGTACGCGCCGGAGAAACAATTATAGGAAAAACTAAAGAGGATTAAAACATGACCTGGAGACAAATCATACCCGCTTGTTTTACTGTAGCGGCAATGCTGGCCGGGTTTTACAGTATAGTTCTGAGTGGATCAGGTGACTTCATGCTGGCTGCTCAGATGATCATGCTTTCGATGTTATTGGATGGTTTTGACGGAAATGTGGCCCGGTTGCTGAAGGGAACGACAAAGTTTGGAGCTGAGCTGGATACATATGTTGACATGACCAGTTTTGGAATTGCTCCGGCTGTTCTGGCTTATGAAGCCGTTCTGAAGCATTTCGGTGTTCCCGGGTTTATCATGGCTGCAGCCATTGTTGTATCCGGCGTTGTCCGTCTGTCACGGTTCAGAATCAAGGACCCATACAGGGGCCAGCGCGGTTATCAGGGCCTCCCCATAACTGTGAATGCCTGCTGGATTTCAATGTTCATTTTCGTAACTGAGGCCGGCTTGCTGGAGATGGAGAGGTGGGTTCTTCAGAGCGGACCGCTGGCCACCTTGGTGTGGACAAGCACGATGCTGTTTCTGATCCTGCAGGTGTCGAATATACGTTATCCGAAACCAACCAAGGCGCTTGTGGGTTTCATTCCATGCATTCTGTTTGTAATGTTTTTGTTTCTTCAGGTGCAGGTTGCCGTGGCATCGGCTTTGACAATATGTGCGTCGTGTTTTGTATACGCGTTTGTAATGCCGCTTGTTCCAAGGCACAGGGATATCAGGGACTTGGTTTCCGATACAGAAGACGAAGAGCCTGAGCCTACCCTAAGGCTGCCGTAGGAGCGCCGGTACACGGCTAGGCATATTCTCGGGATTGAGAGAGGATATCGTTCTGCAGCAGGTGTCACAAGTGCCATGTATTTTCCAGGTGTGAAGCTTCTGCGCTTCAGTTGTTTGTCGCATCCGTCATATGGTCGAGTACAGCGAGGACTTCTGCTGAGTGATTGGCCGGTATGACGAGGTCGAACCGATGGGCTATCCTGCCGTCAGGGTCTATAATGAAGGTCTTTCTGGCTATCCGGTCTCTGTCAGGACCAAGGGCATCAAATTCACTTGAAAGATTCTTGTCAGCGTCGCTGAGAAGGTCGAATGGAAGCCCGTGTTCCTTCTTGAATGCCTGTTGCACATCTATGTCGTCCATGCTTACGCCAAGGATAACTGCGCCATACCCTTCAATTTCTTCGTGATGGTCTCGAAGAGAGCATGCCTGCACCGTGCAGCCCGGGGTGAAAGATTTCGGGTAGAAATACAGAACAATCCATGAGCCTTTATAATCGGAAAGCCTGACGTTTTCGCCGCTCGTGGAAGGCAGAACGATGTCGGGAGCCGATTCTCCCCGTTGCAAGGCGTGGGTGGATGATGAAACAAGCAGCATTACCAGGATAATTGCATTCTTCATATACTGTTCCCCTTTGCCAAATTATCCTTCAGCATAGTAATTTTGCAAGGCCTTGACTTCCCAGTTCCTCTCCCGGACGAATTTTATCGCGTCCAGAGTCGCCCGTGCGCCCGCTTCAGTGGTAACTATGGGAACCCCTCTCAAAATCGCTTCGGACCGGATACGGACTTCGTCCATACGCGCTACAGGACCGCTTGGTGTATTGATTACCATGACAATCATTCCCTGTTTCATCAGCTCAAGAATATTCGGACTTGTTTTTTCAGCCAACTTCTTGAGGGTTCTGACTTGAAGGCCGGCTTCTTCAAGGTCCGCGCCTGTTCCCTCGGTTGAAGCAAGCTCAAAGCCCATGTCTACAAGCGAGTTCCCTATTTCCACCATCCACGGCTTGTCGGAATCCTTAGCGCTGAGGAAAACCATCCCGGATGAAGGGAGATCCTGGCCCGCTGCGATCTGACTTTTCCAGTATGCTGTTTCAAAGTTGGAGTCAATACCCATGACTTCTCCGGTAGACTTCATTTCAGGGCCCAGAATCGGGTCAACCCCTACAAACCTGTTGAATGGGAATACGGCCTCTTTAACCGAAAACCACTTTCCGGTGCGCTTCATGGAAAGCGGATCAAGATCCCTCAGCTTTTCTCCAAGCGAGACTCTTGCGGCGATTTTTGCCAGAGGTACGCCGGTGGCCTTGCTGATGAACGGGACGGTTCTGGATGCACGTGGATTAATCTCTATCACATACAAATCTCCGTCCTTGACGGCCATCTGGACATTCATGAGCCCGCGTACATCAAGTTCAAGCGCGATACGTTTTACAGAGTCTTCGATTTGCCCGACAATCTCATCCGGAAGCGTATGGGGCGGAGTTGCGCACGCGCTGTCGCCGGAGTGAACCCCTGCTGCTTCCACATGCTGCATCACTCCTCCGATATACACGTCTTTTCCGTCCGCCACGCAATCCACATCCACCTCAATCGCCCCTTCGAGGTAGTCATCGATAAGCACGGGGTAACCGGGGCTGGCATTCATGGCGGCGCGCACAAAGGCCTTTGTGTCATTGTCGTTGTAAGCCACCATCATTGCCCGCCCGCCAAGCACATAGGATGGGCGAATCATGACCGGGTAGGTGATGCGCTGTGCAATCTCAAGGGCCTCCTCCACGCTTGTAGCGGTATCGCTTTCCGGTTGTATAAGGCCCAGCTTTTCAAGCAGTATACGGCAATGTTTCCGGTCCTCGGCCCGGTCTATGCTTTCCGGCGAAGTACCCAGGATGTTGACACCTGCCCGCATGAGTGAAACGGCCAGGTTTAGCGGTGTCTGACCTCCCATTTGCACGATCACTCCAAGCGGCTTTTCATTGTCGTAAATATTCAGGACATCTTCGGTGGTCAGCGGCTCGAAATACAACTTGTCGGATGTGTCATAATCAGTGCTGACTGTTTCCGGGTTGCTGTTTACCATGATTGTTTCATATCCGATTTCACGCAGAGCCATGACGGTATGAACACAGCAGTAATCGAACTCTATCCCCTGTCCGATCCTGTTGGGGCCGCTTCCAAGTATCATCACTTTGCGGTTGTTTGACGGGCGTGATTCGTCCAACTCGGCGTAAGTTGAATAATAATAGGGGGTGTATGCCTCAAATTCCCCTGCACATGTGTCAACTTGGCGGTATACCGGTTTCAGGCCGGAAGCGATTCGTTCACGCCGAATTTCCAACTCGCTGATGCCGTTCCCCCTCAATTCAGCGATTTGCTTATCGGAAAATCCGCTTGTCTTGGCTTCCAGCAGGAGGCTTCTATCAATTGCATCGTTCTTGGGTGAACTCATCAGTCTTTGTTCAATTTCCACTATCTGGGAAATTTGGTCTATGAACCATGGATCTATGTGTGTCAATTGGTGTATACGGTCTATGCTGTAACCCTGTTTCAATGCGTATTTTATATTGAAATGGCGGTTTGTTTCGGTTCTGGTCAGCTCCAGTTCTATTTCGTCTTTATTAACAAAGTTTTCCGATCGCAAATCAAGACCTGTGACGCCTATTTCGAGGCCCCGGAAAGCCTTCTGTAGAGCCTCCCTGAAATTCCGTCCCATGGCCATGGTTTCGCCAACGGATTTCATGCTTATACCGAGGCGTGGATCCACACCCGGAAATTTTTCGAATGCAAAGCGGGGCGCCTTTACTACGCAATAGTCTATGGTTGGCTCGAAGCAGGCTGGAGTCTCTTTGGTAATGTCGTTTGGAAGTTCATCCAGTGTATAGCCCACTGCCAGTTTGGCGGCTATCTTGGCTATGGGGAATCCTGTAGCCTTGCTTGCAAGAGCGGAGCTTCGGGATACTCTTGGATTCATCTCTATTACCACCATGCGCCCGGTTGCAGGGTCAACCGCAAACTGGACGTTGGATCCGCCGGTTTCCACGCCTATGACGCGGAGCACTTTTATTGCGGCATCCCTCATTACCTGGTATTCGCGGTCTGAAAGGGTCTGTGTGGGGGCGACGGTAATACTGTCTCCCGTGTGTATGCCCATGGGGTCGAGGTTTTCTATGGCGCATACTATAACGGCATTGTCGTTTCCGTCCCGCATTACTTCAAGTTCATATTCCTTCCATCCCCACACCGATTCTTCCAGCAGAACCTCATGGGTACGACTTGCTTTCAGTCCTCCTGCCACAATGCGCAACAGCTCATCCAGATCGTAGGCTGTGCCGCCGCCCGTTCCTCCCAATGTGTAACTCGGACGGACAATGACGGGGAATCCGATATCCGCAGACACGGACTCAGCCTCGTCCAGGCTCTTAATACGGAAACTTTTCAGGGATTCAAGACCCGCTTCTGTCATAGCAGCCTTGAAGAGTTCACGGTCTTCGGCTCGTTGTATGGCATCGACCCGGGCCCCGATCAACTCCACTCCATACCTGTCCAGCACCCCCGCATCCGCTACGGCAAGGGAGACATTCAGCCCGGTCTGTCCGCCAAGCGTGGGCAGCAGTGCATCAGGCCGTTCCTTCGCGATTATTTTTTCTACCGATTCAGGAGTAATGGGTTCGATGTATGTCCTATGAGCCGTTTCAGGGTCGGTCATGATGGTGGCTGGATTGCTGTTTATAAGGACTATCTCATATCCTTCTTCTCTCAATGCCTTGCAGGCCTGAGTCCCTGAGTAATCGAATTCGCTGGCCTGGCCTATAATGATAGGGCCGGAGCCTATAACCAGAATTTTCCTTATATCATCGCGTCTGGGCATGATTTTTCACCATGAAGAGTAAGTTTTATAGTGTTCCCTTTGCCTTGATAATTAAATGAATAAACTCATCGAACAGATATTCCGCATCGTGAGGTCCGGGTGCGGCTTCTGGATGATATTGCACGGAAAAAGCCGGCAGATGTCTGTGCCGCATGCCTTCAGATGTGCCGTCGTTCAGATTGATGTGCGTGGTTTCAACGTCGTCCGGATTCAGGGAGTCCTTATCCACGCAGAATCCGTGGTTTTGTGATGTGATTTCCACCAAACCCGTTCGCAGGTTCTTGACCGGCTGGTTTGCGCCCCGGTGTCCGAATTTCATCTTGAATGTACGACCTCCCAGGGCAAGCCCCATCAATTGGTGTCCGAAACAAATTCCGAACGTAGGCACACCCTTTTTCATGATATCCCGGATAAGTTGAATGGCATGCTGGACCCCTTCCGGATCACCCGGGCCATTGGAGATGAAAAATCCGTCCGGATTGGTTTCAAGTATTTCTGATGTCCCGGATTGATTCGGGAAAATCTGCAAAGAACATCCGCGATCGGCCAGCAATGCAAGTTGATTCCGTTTCATTCCGCAGTCCAGAACGGCTACACTGTATTTTCCTCCGGAATCGGGCCAGTCGTAGCGCTTCTTTGTGGAGACTTCAGTGGATAGATCCCTGCCTATCAATCCCCGGGAGTTTTCCGCTTTTTTGACGAGGCTTGAGGGTTCCAGATCCTCCGTGGATATAACGCATTTCATTGCTCCCAGAGACCGTATATGGAGGGTTATTGCACGGGTGTCCACACCGTCCACTCCCATGATGCCGTTGTCTTCAAGGTAATCCTTGAGGGTTTGGCGGCTGCGCCAGTTGCTGGCGGTGCGTGAAGCCTCATTGACCACAAGCCCGGCTGCGTGCGGACGCCAGGATTCCATGTCGCTGTCATTGACCCCGTAATTTCCTATGAGAGGATATGTCAGGGTTACAATTTGTCCGTGATATGATGGATCCGTAAGTATTTCCTGGTATCCGGACATTGATGTGTTGAAAACCAGTTCCCCGTAAAATTCGCCGCTGCCGGCAAACGCCCTTCCTTCGAAACATGTCCCGTTTTCCAGGGCTATGAGTGCTTTTTTCATAATCTGTCCGGTTCTTCCTCTATGAACAGCTTTCTCCGTGTATTCCTGATCGGTGCAAGGCAGAAGGCGGGTCTCCCTAATGCCTTCCGAGTTGGCCACGCATTTTGGAGAAGATCAGCGCATTGTCCAGCCTAATATGCAAATTGCCCGAATTGCCATGGAACGGCACAGTCATGCCGCAGTTGCAACCAGTAATCGAGTTTGATTCTGTCCTGATGCTGTTCGGTATTGTACTAAATTATTATTTACGCTTCTTGACGTCAAACTCATGAATTTGCCATCCTTGCGGTATGAAAATATTTATATTGAACCCATGTCTTAGTTACATGTGCATGTTCATGACATTATGCATTGCTTCTGTGGTCCCTGTTCAGGGCCGGTTGGGGGAAACGAAAGATACTATTGATAGTCGGCTGAGGAACAGTAATTCAGGGGATTCATATCGAAGGGAGGTTCAGGAGACCAAGGCTCGGCAGGGTCCCTATGCGCGCATGCTGCCGATGTTGGAAGCGGCCGGCATAGAGTTTGAAGTACACGTATGGTGGAATGCGGACGGGGACAGCCGGTTGCGTGATGTCGATTTGTCACGGCCAAGGACAAACAGCGGGTGGGACTACTTCGTGGTTTTCTTTGACGGGCGTTCAGTCCTTGAAGGCTATAGAAGAAACTCCGGAAACATCAGTGTGTATGAACGAGATGAGCTGCTCAGGCGAAATTTTGGTACGGATGATGTTATTGAGCATTCAGAACCGTTAAGGGATGGATCATATTTCACATGGCAGTATGAAAGTGATGACGGCACAATGAGGGGCGTCATGTCCGGGCGCAATCAGCTCATGGTGTTCAAGTCTGAATTTGACAGGCATTTGGCCGAGATGAACCGGCAGTGGAGGGAACTGATGGACCAGGAGGCACAGCAAACTTACCGGGAAAATATAGTGGGTTTTTGAGTAGTGGTTTTATATGGAATTCCAATAACAGTTTCAGAACGCGTGAACAGACATTCGGTTGTTATCAGGTTTTGATTGTGCTTTTGCTGTTTGTATGTCCTGTCCTCAACAGGGCGTAAATAAAGACAGCGCCCAGTATTTCAACCAGGGTTGAACGATGCATGAGCATCGTTGCAAGGTCGCCGCTATCCACCCATGAGTAATAGGGGAGAAATCTCCATTTCCAGTAACACGCTTCCGGGTTGGGAGCCTGCTCAAGGCAGACAAGAAGGTGTCTATGGGAAATTGACACGCCGACTTTGTAGATCATATAGGATATTATTCCGAGTCCAGCCAGGGATATCCTTTGGAGAAGAGATCCAACAGGCCAGTGATGCCGTATCAGCAATACATAGTAGAGAGTTCCTGCAATTGATAGAAACAGCAGGAATCTCGGCCCCCAATACGATGCCCCGTGCCATGCAACCCACTTCGAGTACCCTGCGACAAGTAAGAGTGAAAAGACCAGGCTCAAGCCGGTCAAACGCCTCAAATAGGCGCCCATTTCATGAGCGTACAACCTGTAAAGGATGAATCCGCAGAAAAACACAGGTATGAAATATATTATTCCCCTTGAAGGCGCGAAAAGCTGTCCCGCAAGACCATAGAGAAAATCGCCTGTAAACCCGACTTCGGCATAACCGAAATCCAGTATATCGCCGCGTCTGATCCTGTTTTCCAGAAAGGTCAACCCGCACCCTGCTACGCATCCAAGAGCAGGAATCAGATAAAAATGAGGGATTTCCCTCACCAGGACATAAATACTGTTCTTGTTGTCGGACACTGCGTGGTAAATGCACCACATTCCAACGGTCAAGGCCCAGACAGGCAGAAGCATTGGATTAAGCGGGATTGTCAGTGCAATCAACGCCGCAATCAACACAGTGCGCCATCTCGCGTATGACTGATTGGAATAAGTGATCATGGAGCAATACATCGACAGAGCGGATATGCTCATCAAACTCCATAAACCTTCGGAATAAAAACCTTTTGAATGAGGGATGAGCAGGCTGCCGAACAGCATGAAGGTCGCTGCAAGGGCGCTGTCTCTGACGCTCCACCTCCCGGCAATGCGCAGTGTCAGGAAGATCCATAACACCAGTGAAAAGGCGACGATTTTATTGAAGCGTTGAACGAAATGGCGTGTCCATCGTTTACGAGTATCATCCTCGTCGTCTATTAACCTGGCGGTGGCATATCCAATTCCGTATAGCGGGGCTGCCAGCATCGGTTGAACAATGGAATAAATATCGTCCGTCAGTCGCCCCTCAGTCATCAGGGTGTTCAAGGCTTCCCATCTTACGATACCGTCTCCTTCGATGTGCCCGCGGTCCGACAAGAGTAGAATGATTATCCAAATGGTTATGGATAATATCACCAACCCGCGATTGCTTGATTTGGGAAGCTTTTCCACTGTTAAAAAGTCGCATTATGGACATTCATTCTGCAACCACAAAGAATGTGCCATCCTTCAGTTCTTACGGGCCGACCACGTCAGGTCAGGTTGAATGTGGTGGTCGGTATGGTGTGGTGGTTGGTGTATGCAGGGCTGTTGTCCTTGCACTTTGCGCACGGTCCCCGGTATTGGGATTTGCTCTACCGTGAATCGTTTTCCTAGTTTTTCCACATGAACATGATGAATATGGACACCACAATCAACCATACAAGATACCAGATGTTGATGGTTCCCAGGACAACCGCCATCCCGAGGGCTCCGGCCGCAAGCACATAATATGTCATTGGAATCAAAGCCAGCCGTATCAGGTCTCCTTCTCTGCCCAGCAACCCGACGGTGGCCGAGGCCGCAACCACATTATGGACGCATATCATGTTTCCCGCCGCACCGCCTACCGCCTGCAGGGAAACGACTATGGCCGTGCCGGTACTATCCAGGCCGATATTATCGCCGACTGAAAACTGGAATAGTGAAAACATCATATTGCTAATGGTGTTGCTTCCTGCAATAAAGGCTCCCATAGACCCTATTACGGGGGAAAAAAACGGCCAGAACTCGCCTGCTACAGCCGACACTCCTTTAGCCAGAATAATTGGCATGCTCTCATAATCTGCGGAGGCCGAGTTAATGAATACCTGAACCATTGGCACGGCAAAGATAAGCGCGGATCCGGCTCCAAGTAATATCCTGCCTGCAGCTGTCCATGCCTTTGTATATCCCCCGTCGCTCCACATCCTGTGCAGAAAATATGTTGTGATGGATGTTACAAGCAATATAAAGCCCGGCAAATACAGCGGCTGCGAGGATGTGTTTATGCCTGATCCGAATATGTCCGTAATACTTATTGTTACATTTGGGTGGCGCAACAGTTCTGTTACCGGATCCAGTGTCCGGCTGATTATAAGCAGTGTCACTACGGTTATATATGGCAGCCATGCATTAAATAACCCGATCGGCTTGGCTTTGAGTTTGGGGTCGGATGTGTCCTGAAGTTTGCCGATCCAGCTGTCCTCCCATTTGCTGCGCTCCTGAAATTGAAACTCTTCTTTCGGAATAAGAAATCCGCGTTGTGTCAATGGTATGACAATAAGCATGCCTATCAGGGCTCCGGCAATAGAGGGGAATTCCGGTCCCAGAAAAGCCGCTACCAGGAAATACGGAATCGTGAAGGCAAATCCGGCGAAAAGCGCAAACTTCCACACTTTCAAACCCTGTTTGAAAGACCGTTCTTCTCCAAAGAAACGCGTCAGCATGCCAACCATGATCAACGGGATAAGCGCGCCCACAATCATATGAAAGAATGCCGCATATGCCCCTATCTGGTGGAGGTAATCATGGTACGCGATATCACCGATTGCCGTAATCACCCTTTCCTGCCCTTCAAGCCCGGTGTTTACCCCTATTATTATCGGGGTTCCTACCGCTCCGAAAGTTACGGGAGTACTTTGAATTATAAGGGCTGATAAGACGGCGGCCATGGCAGGGAACCCTATGCCCACCAAAAGTGGTGCTGCTATAGCGGCCGGCGTGCCGAATCCCGATGAGCCCTCGATCAGTGCTCCGAACAGCCATGCAATAATTATGGCCTGAATCCGCCGGTCAGGAGAAATGCTTATGAGACCCTGTCTGATTGTGGCCAGCCCGCCGCTTTCGCGGAGTGTATATAACAGAAGAATTGCTCCGAACACGA
>SLRP01000101.1 GCA_007130845.1 Kiritimatiellia bacterium
CATAGCATAGAATTATGTGCAGCAGTCGGTTGCAGACGCATCACAAAGCCATGGAAACAAAGGAAGGAGAGTCGGCAGGCGCGACCAACTCCACATAATCACGAGCTACACATTACATGTGCATGTGTTGATGCGGCCGGAGGAGCCCTTGTCGCGCACGATACAGTCGTGAAAATCCTATACGGGAAGATGGGTGCTTGCCCACAAAGCTGAGCCGGGGCTCGGCCATTCTGAAACCACTGGAAACGATTTTACGAAACAAGACCTGAATCGTAATCAGGCCTTTGAATCGTCACTATAAACGCATCCTGTAAGAAATCTTTTTCCACGTCAAAATAACGAAGCCGGATAGGGCAAACTTTGTCGGCTCCGTGCAGAATATGCGTCCCTAAAACGGTAGAACATAGAAGTTGTCGAACTGGGATGAGATTAATGTATCACCTTCAAGCCGTGTATGAGCATCCAGTCCGACATATGAGAGGTTTGATGCAGTCTCCTGACTTAATCTCGTTTCTCCGACCTTTTCCCCGTTAAGCAATACCCTGACATGCCCTGTGTCCAGATTTATGTCCACCTGAATATTGTGCCATATAGTGGTGTCGAAGGCCTCTGTGTCGGTGTCCAGAATATGAAAGGTGTTATCTACTCTCCTCTCCTCCATGCGAATTGCCGTGCGGACCTGGTTGTCATTGCCTTTTACCCTTGCTAGTCCAGTACGAAAAAGATGCTCGCTTTCATACCATCCGGTTTCCCGGCTGTTGCTCAGCACAATGCCGATATTGGTCCAATTGTTAGACCCGGGCACCACTTCCCCAAGCTCACCGGCGTTTACATCAAGCGAAACACGCATACGTTTAAGTTCTTCCGGAATGGGCACCATCGCCTGGGCATTGAACCATCCTCTGGGAACACGCTCTATTACACCAGACTCAGCGCCGTCATTGACGCCGCTGTTTTCGCCTCGTGCCAGATATAGCAAGCCGACTTGTGTTCCCTGAAAGGAAGCCTGCCTCCCGCTCCTGTTAACCTCGGGACGCTCGTCAATCATCGCCTGTCCGGCATATCGTCCCTGCGCGGTAAACGGTGGGCGTTCATCCCTGACCGTGAAGGTGTCCGCATATATAACTCCGTCGGGAATCCTGGAGCCGCCATGCTCGGAAGCAATTCCAATAGAGGCCGAGATTGCCATTGCCGTCAATATCACCATCAATTTTCGTTTCATTTGATAACTCCCTATATGGATTTGAGCGTCTTGGCATATTCCATCTGGACTTAATCTATTCAGACTCGATAAAACACTTAAGCCTGTCCCGGCTCCCAATACCGCTCTTTTTCCGCTGCCCTTGAATACAGTGTAGTCACACTTGAATGTGTCGATTTTGAGCCGCTACTCTTGGCCACAGTACGCATAGACTTGTTATATGTCAATGATTTTATCATGGAGCAGTCCTGTCAAGGATGGATACCGTGCAAACATCAGGTTCTTAATCCAAGGTACAGGTGGCGTGTTCGAACCTTGAATGAATATGTTGATATTCGTCTTATTTCAGGTCTTAATGCCATGATATCGAAGTATATAAAATGAATGATGCTCGTATACCCAGGATACTCATAGCCGGCGCAACAGGTTATGTGGGCGGCAGACTAGTGCGTCTGCTGGAGGACCGTAATGCCCATATCCGGTGTCTGGTTAGACGCCCGGATGCCCTGTATGGACGCGCTGAAAAGAACACTGAGATTGTAAAAGGCGATTTATCCAATTCTGAAACACTGCCTGAGGCCTTCAAAGATGTTGATATCGCTTATTATCTTGTTCATTCCCTTGGAAGCCGTGGTGACTTTGAAAAGGAGGAAGAACTCACAGCAGGTAATTTCGCCGAAGCAGCTCGAAATGCCGGAGTCAAACGGATAATATATCTGGGTGGGTTATGTGACAGTTCAGCCCTGCCTTCACCGCATATGCGCAGCAGGACGCGGGTAGGGGAGATATTGCGCATGTCCGGGATCGAGACAGTCGAGTTCCGGGCTTCGATAATCATCGGTAGCGGCAGTCTGTCATTCGAGTTGATACGCGCTTTAACCCAGCGGCTGCCTGTAATGATCACTCCCCGCTGGGTCTCCGTTAAAGCCCAGCCAATCGCCATATCGGATGTGCTGGATTACCTGGCAGCCGCAATTGACCTGGAACCGGGCGATAGCCGGATCTACGAAATCGGCGGAGTTGAGCAAATGTCCTATCTTGAGCTTATGAAAACTTACAGCCGTGTGGCAGGATTGCGCCGCTATTATCTTCCTGTGCCGGTACTTACACCCAGGCTGTCCAGTCTATGGCTCGGTCTGGTTACCCCTGTTTTCGCGTCCATCGGGCGAAGGCTTATTGAAAGTATTACAACGGAAAGTGTCGTGAGGAATGAGGACGCGATTCACGATTATCCCATAAAACCAATGAATGTTCACGATGCAATTGTATCTGCTTTACGGAACGAGGATCGTGAGTTTGCGGAAACACACTGGAGTGACGCCATGTCCAGCACTGCGAAATCCAACTGGGGCGGTGCTGTCTTTGGTAATCGCATAGTGGATATCCGTACAATCAGGGTCGGCACCACCCCGGAAAATGCGTTTTCGGTTATTAAAGGCATTGGCGGGGTAAATGGTTGGTACTATGCGAACTGGCTCTGGCAACTGCGCGGTCTGCTTGATCGGGCGGTAGGAGGGGTGGGAATGCGCCGTGGCAGACGTGATCCTGAAGATTTGCGGCGGGGTGATGTGATCGATTGCTGGCGTGTAGAATCTGTTGAACCCCCGCGGCGACTGGTTCTAGCCGCGGAAATGCGGCTTCCGGGGCGGGCCTGGCTTCAATTTGATGTTGAATCAGACGGCGACGGTGCAAAAATCTGTCAGACGGCCCAGTATGACCCGATAGGTATCGCAGGGCTGACCTACTGGTATTCACTTTATTTCATGCATCAATTTGTGTTCGCGGGTATGCTGCGTGGAATTGCCAGGCTCGCTGAAGAGAGATTCGAAAAGAAACAATCAGACGTCTAGCTGATATCCTTGGATGGTCGGATTTCATGGTTGTAGAAAGGCGCTCTGGCTCGTGGATACAGGCGATTCAATCTTTCCATAAATAAAGAACTTCTATCTGTGACGGTCACGGGGAAGAAGGGGATGGATAATTTCCGGGAATTTTCCGGTAAGTGCACGAAGGAAGGCAGTCACCTGTTCTCTCTCTTCATCGCTGTACACGCGATGAAGCTGGGTTTCCGCCATTAAGTCCACTGCCTCTTCGAGCGTTTCAACCGATCCATCGTGCATGTAGGGATAGGTCAGGGCGACATTGCGGAGTGGCGAGACGCGGAAATGATAGTCATCCGCGGGGTTGCCCGTCAGCTCTCCAACTCCGCGGTCATCCCCCCCCAGCGCATCGAAGGGCATGATGCGGTCTCCCCCCAGAAGCGGGCCTTGATGGCATATTATGCAACCGTTTTGAAACAAAATCATACCGGCAAGCTCCTTTTCATTCAACGCATCGTATTGACCGTCCAGGTATTGATCGAAGGGCGCATTTCTTGAAATAAGCGTGCGTTCAAACGTGGCTATGGCTTTGGCAATATTCTCGAAAGTCAATGGTTTGTCTTCATCCGGAAAAGCCTTTTTGAAATACGGCATATATCCGGTGCGTGACAGTCTTGTGACGGCTTCCTCCGGGGTAAGATCCATTTCTTCATGGGCTTGAATCGGCAGTTTGGCCTGTTCTTCCAGGGTTTCGGCCCGTCCGTCCCAGAACTGCATTTTCAGAAAAGCCGAATCAAATACGGTCGGCGAGTTGCGCCTGCCCAGACGAGCCCCTTCTCCTATCGCTATAGCGCGATGATCCACGCCGGCTGCGCCGACAACATGGCATGTGTTGCAGCTTATTATGCCGGAACGCGACAGTTTGGGCTCAAAGTATAGCTTGTGCCCGAGTTCAATCTTCTCGTCCGTCATGGGGTTATCCGGTGGCGCTTCCGCGGTGTAGGGAAGGCGCTCAAACATTGCGTGAGGTGTGACGGGCGGGAGTGCAGTCTCAGGGTCGCCGGAGCAGCCGCCTGTAATGCCAAGCGCCGCAATCGCGGTAAATCCTGCCGATATAATCGCCAGCTTTTTCATGTTAATGGTAGAGGTGCGCCGATTTGCAGCTTGTACCTGTTTTCGCAGCCCGTTAAGGCCAAGCTCAAGGATTATGTAAATACCATCGGGAAATCAATCACCAAAATGATCATTGAATGGCAGGGTGCACTCACACATCTTCATTGTTAAAGCTTCGCCATTCCTTGTTTACTATCAGCCGCGCTCCCTTTTGATAGGTCATATATGACCATGCCCACTGATATAGAACGAAGAAGCGATTCTTGAACCCAATGAGGTAATAAATATGCACGAACAGCCACATCAACCATGCGGTGAAACCATGCACTTTCCATGAACCTATTTGAGCGACTGCCTTCTTGCGGCCGATGGTCGCCATCATGCCTTTGTCCTTGTATCTGAAAGGCCGTCGTTCCTTGTCACGCAGATCGTTAAGGATTTGCCGCGCCGCATGGCGTCCCTGCTGCATGGCGACCGGTGCCAACCCTGGAAGAGGAAGGCCGTCCCGACCTGTAGCATGTGCCTGATCGCCAACCACAAATACGTTGCGCGCATCTTTAAGGCTGAGATCGGGCTCTACAATTATCCGCCCGTAAGCGTCTCGTTCCACTTCCATGGTCTCGTTGATACTGGATGGTTTTACACCGGCCGCCCACAGGACGGTCGCCGCGTGAATAAATTCGTCACCAATGCGCACGCCTTTAGGGGTGATATCGGTCACCATGCGTTCCAGCCAAACAGTTACTCCAAGTTCTTCCAAATCGCGCTGTGCGCGTTTTGAGAGGGATGGATCATATGAGGGCAGTAACCGGGTAGCACCCTCGATAAGCACTACACGTGTTGTTGCCGGATCTATGCGGTTAAAGTCTTTTTCGAGAGTGTGCCGGCTGATTTCCCCAAGCGACCCTGCCAGTTCCACGCCTGTTGGACCGCCTCCCACTACGATAAAGGTAAGGAGCTTCCGGCGTTCTGCCTGATCAGTTTCCCTTTCTGCCAATTCATACGCCGTAAGCACGCGCCGTCTCATTTCCGTTGCCTGTGCCAGAGTTTTAAGCCCCGGCGCATATTTTTCCCACTCCTCATGTCCAAAGTAACTGTGCTTGGCGCCGCATGCCAGAATCAGATAGTCATAAGTCACAGTTCCGAAATCGGTTTTAATTTCTGCGGCATCAAGGTCGACGGCTGTTACATTTCCAAGCAGGACCCGGATATTGGCGTATTTGGCCAGCAGTGAACGGATCGGATAGGCTATCTCCGCGGGACTCAAACCCGCCATGGCCACCTGGTACAGAAGAGGCTGAAACAGGTGATGATTCGTGCGGTCTATAACAGATACGGACACGCCGGAACAGCCCCCCAATTGCTTTGCCGCGTTAAGTCCGGCGAATCCGCCACCGATAATAATGATATGCTTCATGCCGGTTAGATCATCATGATTCAAGGCGGCTGTCGAGACTCATAACCAATGTCCTTCTCATGCAAATAATCGCTCTATGAGTGAAGACCTGGAGACTGACGGAGTTATAGAAGAGCCTTGCCCGAATCGACCTCATAATTCAACGGCTGGAGGAAATGCCGATAATTTCATTCAACGTTTGGGAAAATCATTGAGATACTGCATGCTGAACCGGCTGATAAAATAAGGTGTAAGCGGACGGCTGAGCATTGCCATTAGAATCAATTTGCGTGTTGTAAGTGATCGAAAGGGTCTGCCGAGACTCATGTTTCTTTCTGCTTGCCGCGCCGCTTTAATGGCAAGAATTCTTCTGCGCTCAGCGCACCGATATAGTGTGTTGTAATCAGGAGTCATCAAGGCATCTGCCAAAGCGGAAGCGTCCAGCCATCCGAGATTCATTCCCTGTCCGCCGATAGGGCTGATTTCATGTGCGGCGTCACCCGCAAGCAGAACCCTGCCTTGTATGAATGTCGACGCGATGTTTCGTGATGGCTGGAATAGACTTGTCATGGTGCATGTTCGAGGGGCGGGCTGTCGTCCGGTGCGTTCATGGACAGTGCGCGCAATCAATTCAGGAGCAGGGGAACCCTGTCTGCCTCCCGAATGTATGACCCATCGGCGCATATTGTTCCCGTGTGGAAATGATTCAACAAGCCCCGCCCTGCACAGATGCACGTCGGCGGTATTCCGCGTTCCATTGCCGTCATGGAAATCACCCATCATGTACGTGTCGGGGTAGGTGTGATTTCTTGATTCTATTCCGCACCATTCCCGTATCCGGCTGTTTTTTCCGTCGCATGCTAACAGCCATGGCGCTGAAAAAGTTCGGTTGTCATGTGTGAAGACATGACAGCCGGAATCATTGACTGACAGGGTTTCAGCAGAGTATCCGCGCATTAGAGAGCCGGGTGCAAGGGCTGAAAATCTTTTTTCCAGCATCTTTTCCGTTGTTGTTTGTGAGCACGTGATAATGAAGGGATAAGGAGCAGATTGTTTGGAAAAATCCATGTCTCCGATATATTCATTTTCCAGATATGCGGACCCCCTGTCGATCCGGTTGCCTGCGGCAATAAGAGCTTCAATAATTCCTGCTTCTTCAAAAATGGGGAGTGAAGGGGAATGAATTCCAATAGACCTGGAATGTGTAACGGCATCCGCACGCTTTTCCAATATGACGGCATGGATGCCGCGCAATGCGCACAGGATCCCCAACATCAAGCCAGTTGGTCCGGCTCCGATAATAAGGACATCACATGAATTATTGGAAGACATGTCTGGGGCATGGATCAACAGCTGTGATGGGAGATGTCGGCATCTTCTGTTCTTGGTCAGGTGATTCAGGGAATATACTTGTCACGCCTCCTCATGAAACAAGGCGTTTGACGGATCATTGATATTGGAAGCCGCTGAAGAAGCCGGAATCCTCTCAAGGATTCCGGACTCAATTGTCAAGCCGGGTCCGAAAGCCATTGCGAGAATTCTGCTCCGGCTGACAGGGGCACGCTTGAGAATATAGTCAAGTACGAACAAGATTGTAGCGCTGCTCATGTTGCCGTATTCACTCAAAGTATCGCGTGATGGCTGAAGCGCTGCGTCGACAAGTCTGAATCCTTCCTGAACTGCGTCGATAATCGCCCTGCCGCCCGGGTGCACAGCCCAATAGTCAAATTCCGGGTCATTGAATAAGAATCCCGGCGTGTTCGCCATGGCTGCAGGCAGATGGGATCGTATGAGTTTCGGGATCCTCGTTGTCAGCGTCATATCGAAGCCGTTATTGCCGATTGTCCATTTCATATCCTTTTCGCCTTCCGGAATATGAGATGTGTGCAGAGATTGGAGTCGCAGGGCTGGGCGATTAGTATCCGGATAAATTGCGCTTACCAGTGCGGCCGCCGAGCCATCGGCGAACAGGGATGCCGCGAGCAGAGCGTCCATGTTCTGAGTGAAGGGGAGGTGGAGTGTGCACAGTTCAGTGCATATGACTAGAACTACAGCGTCGGGTTGTGAATCGGTTATATATTGAGCAACTCGGAGAGCAGGAAATGCCGCGTAACACCCCATGAATCCGATATGATGCCCTGGGGTATTAGCCGGAAGCCCGAGCTCCCGGATAACCAGCCAGTCAGGTCCCGGTGAAAAGAAGCCCGTGCAGGATGCTGTTATTACATGTGTTATGTCGCTGATTTCAAATTGAGACTCTTTAACGGCCTTGGTTGCAAGAGGGCGAATCAGTTTCGCTGTCTCTTCAGCGTAAATCTCATTTCTTTTCCCCGTTGGCGGATTAAGGAGAGAAAAGGAATCGACATCGAAAAACGGACCGCTGCCTGCGCCGGCACAGAATTCTCGAATTACGCTGTGTCGTTTACGGATGCCCGAATGGGAATAAATGCTGTTGATTGCCCGTTCCATGGAGCGGTTACCAGCGAGATTTTTTTTCATGAAATCGCGTACGAATTCCTGCGTATATACAGTATCGGGGACCGCGGTGCTGATGGAATGTATATAGGTATTCATATACCGGATACTGTACGCCCTCATCCAGGGAAAGCAACAAGTGGAATCAAATGCCCATGAACTATAGAGAATTTAAGCAGTGACATAAAATGCCATAAACACCGGTCAGTTTGCTTGACATTCGGGGTTATATATGGATAGGATCCACTTCAATTTATTGCCGGGATCCAGCAGTCCAGCAGTCATATCCAGGAGCTGAAATATGAAGATTAGCACTTTGCTGATGATTGTAGGCCTGGCTGCTTGCTGTTATTACGTTTGGGATTCTACGATAAAGGAGGAATCCTCTATTGATGAAGCGGAAGACAAGGTATCAACAACATATGCCCCGATCGTTGAACCCATTGCCAAACCATCCACGAAGCAGGATCATCAGGTAGTTTCGAAGTTGCAGGGTATGGATGCCGAGGTATCTGTCGAGCCTTCCCCGTATGAATATCAACGTGATGTAGCTTCCATTATTCGTGAAACCCTGGAAGCCCAAAGATCGATCATAGTTCCGCACGATCTTGATAACGCGGTAACATTGTCCGGAAGCAGGTACAGGAATGCCGTGGTATTCAGGATTGAGCCGGACGGCATCAACATCAGGCATGATGAAGGAATCTCAAAGATCCCCAAGGAAGAGATGCCGTATACATGGAGAGAACGCTATCATATGGATACGCTTGTCGCTGAAAAATACCGTGCTCGCCGTTCAGAGAGAGAACGGGAAGCACGGAGAGCGGCAATGGAGCGGCAGCGTTCAATTGAAGAGCAGAGAAGGCAAGTGCTACAGGAGGGCCACCTGAGCGCTGAGCAGCGGAGGTTAGAGCGCCAGAGACATCGTGATGCTGACAATATTGCGCGCAGAAGAGAAGCATGGAGACAATACGACAGGGAATTAGCAGAGTGGAATAGGCGTGATCGCATGTACGAATACACAAGGCGGCGTGTCGTCCGTAGTCCTCGCCCGGCACCTCCGCCATTTCCCCGCCCTTAACTTGGAAGTGATGGATTGCTCGTGAGAAAAGGGCTCAAGCAGCATTAAGATCGGTGAGACTGTATAGAATGCCAATAGATACCGAAGCGGGGAAAATAATGTTCATATGTGCGGACTGACCTTGGGTTGCGCCCGAGACAACCGGGCCCTGGAGGATTAATTTTCCTCTGCTGATGCCCAAACCGACGAACTTGGGCTAGGCAAAACGATGGGGGCCTGGACCGGAGAAATAGCCGCCATGTGGCGTTTCACCAAAAACAACGGCATCACAGAGGGCTTCCACAACAAAATGGAAATGATATCAAGAAGAGCTTACGGATTCAGAAATTTCGAAAACTACAGACTACAGGTCAAAGTCATGTGTGCTTAGAGATAAATAACACGTGCCCCCGTTAATGGTGTTGATCCAAGGATGTGCCCGGAATATACCCGTCTGGCGGAGAGGGGGGGATTCGAACCCCCGGTACGCCCAAAAGACGTACAACGGATTAGCAATCCGCCGCTTTAAACCACTCAGCCACCTCTCCCCAAGGTAAGGCGCGGATATCCAACTCCGGTCACGATAGGACAGTAAACCGTCATAAGCAAGTTAGAATGGAGTTCTCGACAAACTTCGCACGCCTTGTATTCTGATGAAATGGACTGGAAAAAGTTCTTCGATTCTCTTGGAATGAACGGCACTAAATGGCAGTGGCGTATCATGCGCTGGCAGAAATCCTGGAGCGACCGCGGCACTACGATGAGGCAACAGGGTAAGCAGGTCGCTTACAGGCATAAATTCTGTGACGAATGCGGAGCGCTTCTGGACCGCAATGACAAGGAATGCCATCGGTGCGGCGCCAGGGCCTCTACATGGCGGGGCCAGGCTTTCCGTCGCGCTATTGGCATGGTCATCCCTTCATCGGTTCCTGTGTCCATGACAATCACGTCTGTCAACATCATAATGTTCATAGTGATTGTGGCCATGGGCGGTCCTCAGGCTCTTTTTTCTCCTCCTCGCGAGGTAATGCTGCGGCTTGGTGTGTTGGTTCCAGTGCTTGTGCACGGAGGGGATTACTGGACCATCATCACTTGCGGCTATCTGCATTTCGGGATTATTCATATAGGGTTCAACATGCTTGTGCTGTCTCAGGTGGGGCCAATGCTGGAAGACGAAATAGGCGCTTCCAGATTTTTCACCCTGTATACGCTGAGCCTTATCGGGGGAGCTATGCTGGGACTACTGGTACGCGGTCCGGTCGTGGTCTTTGTTGCAGGAGCATCGGGAGCGCTGTTCGGCCTGATAGGTTTCGGCGTCAGCTATGCGCATTTTAGAGGAGGCAACGCTCATGCTCAGCGTGATTTTTTCCTTCGCTGGGCGTTTTTCGCGTTTATAATCGGCATACTTGTCCCAGGGATCGACAATCTAGGGCATCTCGGCGGATTTCTTACCGGCGCCGCTCTTGGATATGTCATTGAGCGTGAACGGATTCATATGCCCTGGTTGTCAAGGGTTTGGCCCAAGACAATGTATGTTTGCATTGCCCTTACCCTTGCGGCATTTATCTGGATGATTAAGGCAAATATTACCGGGTATTATGACGGGGTTGGAGGGTGATAAAGGTTACAGCCAGCCTTGTTACGCTTCATAAGCGGAGTCGCCGACTTCTGGCGGGGTACATTTTGAGCAAATCAATAAATGATTTGGCCTTTTCCCGTTAACTCTGTAATTAACGATTTATAGGATCTTCATTGACATACCGCTCACGGACACCTATTTCCTTTAACCCATGCCACAGACGCTGACAGTCGAACTTGGTCCGAGATCCTACGATATCCACATCGCGAAGCGATTGGGGGACGAAATAGGGCGGGTCGCCGGGCAATTGAATCTCGGACCTGCCTGCCTCGTGGTATCAGACTCAAATGTAGATCCTGTCTACGGAGACGGTTGCGAAAACTCTCTTCTAAGGGAAAAATTCTCGGTTGGCCGCGCGGTTGTGCCGGCGGGAGAATCGTCCAAGAGCGGCGAACAGCTTTTCAATATATATGAACAGGCCATTAATGCCGGTTTGGACCGGTCATCCTTCGTGGTCGCTCTTGGGGGCGGTGTTATTGGAGATCTTGCCGGTTATGCCGCGGCTTCCTTCATGCGCGGGATCGCGTTGATACAGGTCCCTACAACTCTGCTGGCAATGGTCGACAGCGCAATAGGCGGCAAGACGGGGATTAACCTGCCTCAAGGCAAGAATTTGGTAGGCGCTTTTCATCAACCCGTATCCGTCATAGCGGACTTGAACACACTTCGTACACTTCCGTTACGGGAGCTGCGTTCCGGTCTTGCGGAGGTTGTAAAATACGGTGTTATCCATGACGAGGATATCCTGACAATGCTGGAAGGGTTGGAGGTTGATAAATTAAACTCCAAACCGGAATCGCTCGAGGAAATCATCATGCGGGGCTGCGCCATCAAGGCTGATGTCGTTTGCCGTGATGAACGGGAGAGCGGGCTCCGCGCCGTTCTAAACTTCGGCCACACTGTAGGACATGCCATTGAGCAGGCTACGGGTTACGGTCGATATCTCCACGGGGAGGCAGTATCGATGGGTATGGTTTTCGCCTCTCGCTTGTCGGTCAGGCTGTCGGGGATGTCCGAATCCGAATACGACAGATTGGTCCGTCTGCTGGATCATCTGGGGTTGCCGGTGCGCATGCCTGACTTTTCATGGGTTGATATCCGTAAAGCCATGGAGAAGGACAAGAAGAGGGCCGGGGGATCCATTCGTTTTGTCCTCGCGGAGCGACTTGGCTCCGTCAAGACAGGCATCGCAGTATCCGATGAGGATCTTGAGGAGGTGTGGAATGGCTGTCGTTAGTGAAGTCATTGTCCGGGAGTATCTTGAAAGCCTGGGCTTTCTGGTACTTCAACCTCATAAACACAAGGTTGTCGCTCGAGTTAAGCGGACGGACGAGGAAGTGGATATGCTTGCAATTCGTCCGGGAGTCAAGGAACAGGTCATTCCGGACGAAGTTCTTTGGACTGGACTGGAGATGAAAAAGATTTCACGAGCTCTCATAGGCGTGCGGGGGTGGCATACCGACAGGTTCAGTCCGGCGGTTCTGACCATGTCGCCCGAGATTTTCCGTTTTGCTGCCAAGGAAGTGGAAGACAAGGTATTGCCGCTGACAGGAGGCGGCCCTGCCGCAAAGATCCTATGTTTGTCCGGGTTACCGGCTTCCGGTGCGCTTAAGAAGAAATCCCTGGAAATGTTCAAGGAAAAGGGCATAGATGGTGTGCTTTTTTTCAGGACCATGCTGGCTGAACTTGCATCCAAGACGGACAAGAACAAGAATTATGAGCGTTCAGACCTGCTTCAGACCCTGCGTATTCTTAAGAACTATGATCTTTTGAAGGATTCACAACTGGAACTTTTTAATCGCGGAAAGAAACGAAAATGACCGAACGCGAAGCATTGATTGCACTGAACATGATGGAGGATATAGGACCGGTGCGGGTCCGGTCGCTGATGGAATTGCTCGGGTCGGCATCTGCT
The DNA here is from genome assembly GCA_007130845.1 of Kiritimatiellia bacterium. Classification (GTDB taxonomy): domain Bacteria; phylum Verrucomicrobiota; class Kiritimatiellia; order SLAD01; family SLAD01; genus SLRP01. The sequence goes on from SLRP01000101.1 coordinate 12,620, forward strand.
ATTCTTACTGCCGGTATGCAGGATCTTGTTAAAGCAGATGGTGTCGGGCCGGAACTTGCCCGTCGCATAATCGAACAGAGAACATGTAGCGATCCCGCAGAGGAAGCTGTCCGTGCCGGGAAACTGGGCGCGCGCATAATCACTCAGCTTGATGATGACTACCCGGCCGCTCTTAAGTCCATTCACGATCCTCCGCTTGCCCTTTACATGTGGGGGAATTTTACGCCCAGGGACAAGCATGCTATTGCAATTGTGGGCACACGGCGCTGCTCTCACTACGGAAATATGGTGGCTGACCGGCTGGCCTATCAATTGGCGCAGACCGGATTCACCGTGGTCAGCGGACTGGCCAGGGGCATTGACGAGGTTGCGCATGCCGGCGCATTGAAAGGAGGCGGGCGCACCCTGGCGGTGCTTGGCAGTGCAATTGACAAGCTGTATCCGCCGGAAAGCGAGGAGCTGTGCGAGCGAATAGCAGCCAATGGCGCAGTCATAAGCGAATTCCCGCTCGGTACGGCCCCCGGCAGAACGACCTTTCCCATGAGGAACCGCATAGTCAGCGGACTTTCGATGGGGGTAGTGGTGGTCGAGGCAGCGTATAGGAGCGGAGCGCTCATTACCGCCTATGAGGCCCTTGAACAGGGCCGCGCCGTATTTGCCGTTCCCGGGAGAATTGATTCGCAAGCCTCCCGGGGTACGCATCAATTGATTAAGACGGGAGCCCGCCTTGTTGAAGATGTGGATGACATTCTTCAGGAATTTGAGTATCTGTTCCCATCCGAACGTTCCGTTAAGGATACTTTCAAAGCGCGTCCGGAAGTACAGTTGAGTGCCGATGAACAGGCCGTGGTTCGCGCGTTGTGGGAAGGGCCGGCCGACGTGGATATGCTTTCGAGGCGATCGGGACTGGACAGCGCCCGTTTAAGCGGAATCATGCTTGCGCTGGAAATGAAACGCGTTGTGCGTATGCTTCCGGGCCGGATGGTGGAGCTGACTGTAGACTGGAAGCCCGCTTCCACGGACAGAGAGCAGGTGGATCGATGACAATATAACATGCGTCCCGTCTTATTTCGACCCGCTTTGAATTCGAACAATTAAACATCATCCGCTGACAAGCCCGGATAATTCCGGTAAATCATGGAATATAAACAAGATCGGGAAAGATAGAATCATGGGTAAGAAGCTCGTCATAGTCGAATCACCCGCAAAGGCTCGAACCATAAATAAATTTCTGGGTAAAGACTTTGTCGTCAAGGCATCGATGGGGCATGTCAGAGATCTGCCCGAGCGAAAATTCGGTGTGGATATAGATAATGATTTCAAGCCGCAGTATGAAACCATCAAGAAACGCGGCAAGACCATAGATGAGTTGAAGAAGGCGGCCAAGAGCGCAGAAGCCGTATATCTGGCTCCTGATCCCGACAGGGAGGGAGAGGCGATTGCCTGGCACCTTCTGGATCTGCTGCAAAAGCAAATGGACGGAGATCGGTTTTTCAGGGTTGTCTACAATGAAATCACGAAATCGGCTATACATCGAGCATTCGATCAGGCCGGACGGATTGATATGAATAAAGTCGACGCGCAGCAGGCGCGACGCGTTCTGGACCGGATAGTAGGCTACAAGATAAGTCCATTGTTATGGCGTCGTGTTCGCGGAGGTTCCAGCGCCGGAAGAGTTCAATCAGTGGCGCTTCGACTTCTTTGCGAGCGTGAAGAGGATATCCGCAAATTCGTTCCCGAGGATTACTGGGTATTTGGCGCAAAGGTTCGCAAGAAGGTTGATCCCATGGATCCGTTCGAACTTCGCCTGGCCAAGATCATGGGGGAAAACCCGGATATCAGGAACGAGGATCGCGCCGGGGAAATACTATCTGACTTGGAACGCCGTGAACTCATTGTATCTGCGATAAATGACAGGGAGATCAAGAGGCGCACTCGTCCTTCATTCATTACGAGTACCCTTCAGCAGACGGCATCTAACGCCCTGGGTTACAGCCCGTCAAGGACCATGAGTATTGCCCAGAGACTGTATGAAGGCGTCGATTTCGGGGACGGTCCCGTTGGACTAATAACTTACATGCGAACGGATTCGCCCGCCATAGCCAAGGATGCCCAGGATGCGTGCCGAGAGTTTATAGGAAGGACCTATGGGGACGAATATATTCCAGAGAAGCCCAATTTTTTCAAGAGCCGAGGAGGAGCCCAGGAAGCCCACGAGGCCATACGCCCAACGGATGTAAACCGTACTCCGGATGAAATGGCGTCGGTATTAAAGCCTGAGGAACTAAAGCTGTACAGGTTGATCTGGCAGCGTTTCGTGGCAAGCCAGATGACTCCCGCAAGAATCAAGCAGCGGACTGTGGAAGTGCAGGCTGTATTGCCGGGATCGGAATTCGTTAAGCCGGATGCCGGGACACCTGAATACCTGTTCAGGGTAACGGCATCGGAGATAATATTTCCCGGATTCATGAAGGCTACCGGAGAAGATAAGAAGAAGAAAAAAGAGAGCGAATCAGGGGATAAGAACAGCGAGAGTGACGATACAGAAGCCGAAAGCCTTCCACCCCTTGATGTCGGCGAGGGATTGGATCTTTTGGAATGGCTCTCCGAGAAGAAGCAAACCAAGCCGCCGCCACGCTATACAGAAGCCTCGCTTGTAAGAACGCTCGAGGAGAATGGAGTGGGCAGACCCAGCACATACGCACAGATCCTTCAAACTCTCTATGCCCGTAAATACATGGAACGGGAAAAACAGTCGCTCAAACCAACCGAGCCGGGCGAGAGGGTCAACGAATTTTTGACAACCAACTTGAATGAATTATTCGATGTTCAGTTTACGGCCGAGATGGAAAAGCAACTGGATGATATTGAGGAAGGACGCATTGAATGGACTAAAATGATGCGTGACTTTCATGACCGCTTCCAGCAATGGCTTGAAAAGGCAAAGGGACCCGAGGCCGATCAGGGCGCAGCGGCCGGTCTCATTGAATATATAGGACAAATCAAGGAGTGGGCACCTCCTGAAAAAAGGGGCAAACGGACATACAGCGACGAAAAATTCGTGGAGTCGGTAAGAAAACAACTCGGCGGTGACAAGAAGATCTCCCAGAGACAGGTGATTGCTCTTCTGAAAATGGCCATGAAATACAAGGTCCAGCTTCCGGACCTGGAAAAGAAGGCCGAAGAGCTTGGTTTCTCCACTGAGTTGAAGGAGGCATCTAAAGACAGCGAGCCGCCGCGCGAAGAAACCAAACGCAAGCTGGAGATTCTGAAAGGAATCAACTTTGACGAACCAAGGAAGGTGGGGAAGAGAACCTATGACGACAAGGAATTCTGTGAATCATTAAGAAGGCAGGTCGAATCCGGGAAGCGGCTGTCGATTAATCAGATAAGATATCTGGACCGGATAATGCAGAAATATTCGGACCAGATAGAGGGGTTTGACATGCTCGTAGCCGAACTGGGCATTGAAAAGGAGGAGTCGGCCGACAACGAGACTGTTGAAGCGCTCCTGAATGCACTGCGGCAAGTGAAGGAATGGAATCCTCCGGTAAAGCGCGGGCGCCGCGATTGGGATGACCGTAAGTTTTTCGAATCTCTCGATGACCAATATAATGGTAAAAAAACTCTTTCTCCCAAGCAACTTCAATCTCTAAAAAAGATGGCGTCACGGTATGCATCTCAAATCCCGGATTTCGACGAACTGTCCGAAAGGCTGGACATTCCAAAGCCGCGAGAGAAGAAGGCATCCGGGAAGACGGACAAATGAATGCCCGTATGATTGATCCTCCCGAAGATCCCATGATACGGGGATTCGTTCAATATCTGAAAACCGAGAAAGAGGCATCACCTCACACCATTTACAACTATCTTCTGGATCTTGCGCAGTTTACCGGCAGCAATTGGCCTGATCTTGAAAGTCCACCGTATCCGTGGGATGAGGTGGACCGTTATGCTGCCCGTCGATACCTTGCGGGGATCCAGAAGATTGGCTGTGAAGCGGCTACAAGCGGCAGGAAGATGTCGAGTCTGCGTTCTTTTTTCAAGTACATGGTGCGTGAAGGCAAAGTAAGGATGAACCCTTTCAGCAATTTGCCGCAACCCAAGCGTTCAAGGAAACTCCCGGGAGTGCTGTCCGTCAGGGAGGTTGAAAGACTGCTGGAAATGCCGACCGGAAATGCGGAGAAGGGAACTATCAAGCAGGGAAGCGATAGGGTAAAGATATGGAATGTCTATTCTTCAGCCCGTGACAAGGCCATATTCGAATTATTGTACAGTACCGGGATGCGGATAGGTGAACTCACGGGGATACGCGAGTCTGATATTGATTACCTGTCCGGTGTGGTAAAGGTGTCGGGGAAAGGAAAGAAGGAGCGCCTCTGCATGGTTGGGGGAGCCGCTTCGAAGGCTTTGCGCCGCTCCCTTGAATTGAGGGATGCGTATTGGTTATCACTTGGGAAGCCGGGAAGGGCTCCTTTTGTATTTCTTAACCGCAATGGGGGACGGCTCACACCTCGTTCCATAGAGCGTATGCTCAAGAAATATTTGGCAGCGGCAGGATTGCATTCAGAATATTCTCCTCACACGTTAAGGCATAGTTTTGCGACGCATATGCTTGATTCGGGCGCTGATCTTAGAAGCGTGCAGGAAATGCTGGGCCATTCCAGTCTCTCCACTACTCAAATATACACTCACGTATCCATAGAGCGCCTGAAAGAGGTGTACGAACAGGCGCATCCCAGGGCATGACTGATGGGGGGGGCGAATGGGGCATCCCGTCATGGTGCATTTCCAATTGTCAGACAGGATACATTAATTCATCATTTGAGGGGTAAGAAGTGTGAACAGGGGGTTTCATGATTTCACTGCCGAATGTATTCTGGGCCATAATTCTGATCGGGCTTTTTCTCCTTATATCAAATATCATTCGCGCCCGTTATCAATGGATGCAGGCGCTTTTCCTGCCGAGTTCCATAATTGCCGGATTCATCGTGCTCCTGCTCGGGCCGCAGGTTCTTGGTTTAGCCGTTACGAACATCGCAGGTGCCGACGCCTTGTTTGCGGGCGGTGTTTTTCCTGAGTCGGTTCTTACCGCGTGGAGCGGAATGCCCGGTCTTCTTATAAACATAGTCTTTGCGGCGCTTTTCATGGGCAAGGCGATTCCGGGAATACGGGAGATATGGTTCAGGGCCGGGCCCCAGGTGGTATTCGGGCAGACTGTCGCCTGGGGACAGTATGTAGTGGGTATAGGACTCTGCCTGCTTATTCTTACTCCGCTTTTCGGCATCAATCCCATGGCAGGCGCGTTGATTGAGATCGGATTCGAAGGAGGACACGGCACGGCTGCCGGAATGGCGGAAACATTCCGGGAACTTGGATTCGAGGAGGGCGCAGATCTTGCGCTTGGCCTTGCTACCATAGGTATCGTGAGCGGGGTGATAATCGGGACGATACTGATAAACTGGGCAGCCCGCCGAAAGTATATAGAAGTGGAGGATATTGAAAGCATCAAGCGCACTTCGATAGGCAGGGGGGAGCTTACGCGGCAGAAAATCAAGGAACTGGACGAACTTGAACGCGAAAAGGCGAGGGAACGCCAATCCACGGATCCGTTGTCCATACACCTAGGAGTGGTTGCACTTGCCATTGGCATCGGCTGGCTGATCAAGGAAGGCTTGGTTGGACTTGAACAGGCTACATGGGCTGGAGACGGCGGGCCGGAGTTGATTCGTCATGTACCGCTGTTCCCGTTGGCGATGATAGGCGGCGTCATAGTGCAGATATTTGTGGATCGAGCAGGACTTGGGCATCATCTCAGCCGGCGTCTCATGAATCGTATATCCGGGGTTGCTCTTGATTTTACAATAGTATCGGCGCTTGGGACATTGTCCATAATGGCGCTTGGAGAAAACCTGGCTCCCTTTCTTGCCCTTGCAGCGGCGGGCATAGCATGGAACGTCATGGCTGTGATAATTCTAGCGCCGCGTCTCATTCCATACAATTGGTTCGAGCGAGGTGTGGGAGATTTCGGGCAATCAATGGGTGTGACCGTGACAGGCCTTCTATTGATGCGAATGGCCGACCCTCCCAACAAGTCAGGGGCTCTTGAAAGCTTCGGATACAAACAACTTCTTTTCGAGCCTGTTGTAGGGGGAGGTCTTTTCACCGCCGCATCACTGCCTTTGATATACGAATTCGGCCCGGGTTTCGTGCTTATACTGACCGGATGCGTTACTCTTGCTTGGCTTGTTTTCGGTTATCTGACCTTCGGACGCATGACCATGAAACGGCGCCCCGAACCGTAGGATGCCTTTTAGAACTTACGACCCGGCTGTTGGTGGTGTCTTCTTACCCCCGGTTGACATATGGCGTGATGACCAGGATATCAGCGGAATAAGAATGATAAACAGCCCGGCTCCAACAAAATAAATAATGCGCACGCCGTAGCCGGCGGCAATTACTCCGCTCAACAAAGGGGCTATAACCCATCCGATGGAACGAGCGGTGCTTGCCCATCCGAATATGAAACCCCTGTTCTTCTGGGGAGTAACCTTCGCCAGCCATATCTGGATTACAGGTTCCAATCCTCCTGAAAAGAACATCATACCGAACCTTACGGGGAAAAGAACTGTAAGGCTTTGGGCAAGACCCTGGGGGATCATGAGAATTCCAGCGCCTATGGCCGTGAATTTACCTATGCGCGAGGGATGGATTCGATCTGCCATTCGGCCGAAAATAAATCCGGCCAGCAGTCCGGCTACCCCGCTTACGGCGAAAAGGAGTCCGGCCCAGAATGCTACGTCTTCCTTGCCGTGAATCTTCTGGACCAGCAGAGGCAGCATGGGCAGATCAAAGTGTCGGACGGCCGCTATCATCGTAATAAGAATGAGAATGGGCAGAGCGACGCGGAAACGGGACCAGCCCTCCGGGTGCTTCTTTCCATTATGGTCTTCGGGTGTCTCTTCCTCCAAGGGAAGCTCTTTTGTTCCAAAGAATACGAGAAGAAATGCTGCAAGAAGAAGGGTTGCCGACATGAAGTACGCCGCGCGATATCCGTAGACGGATGCAAACCATCCGCCCAGAAAAGCGCCCACCATTGCGCCGGAAAAAACTGCCGCGCTAAGCGATCCAAGCGCAGCTCCGCTGCGGGAGTCCGGAGTCTGCACGGCTACCATTGTCTGGGCAGCTGTGAATGTGCCTGTCAAGGCCCCCTGCAGCAGCCTCAGGGCAATCAGCGCCTCCACACTGCGCACCCCGCCCATTAGCGCCAGCACCATGGCGGCCCCGATATTGGCGCGAAGCAGCATTAATCTCCGTCCAAACCTGTCGGCAGCCGCTCCCCATATCGGAGAGACCAGAGCAAGGGCTAAAGGGGTTGCGGCAGCAAAAAGCGCCACCCATATCTTGAGTTCAGCCGAATCCTCTATTCCAAGTTCCTGGATATAATACGGCGCAAACGGCATCGCGAATGTAAACCCTATTATGGATACAAACTGCGCGAGCCATATAAAAATCAGATTTCGTTTCCATGCAGTCAAAATAATCTCCGATTTCCGCCAAAGGTATCATTATTGTGTTTAATTATACGCATATAATTCATTCGGTCATAATGCAGGAGTAATTTGGTCAATGTATCATGGTAACCGAGACCTTGTATGTCCGGCAACCCGGTGTTGATTAAGGAGACATGGAATATTAGTATTCCATCTGTTTGAATTAACCTGTTTTAATGTTTTGCGTGTTTGAAACCACATAATGACATCTTGCTTGTCGCTGATAATCAGGACAGGTGGGGGCAGAAAACAGGTCATATGTAGAATTGGTTTAAGAAAATGCGGGAATTATCAGCAATGAATCCTGTTCATGTAACAACCATATCCGCGCTGTCCGATAATTATATTTATCTCATTGAGGCGAACGGCCGGGCGGCAGCAATTGATCCTGCGGAGTCTGACTCGGTGATTGAAGAGCTGTCCATGCGTGCACTTGGGCTGGAATTTATTCTAAATACCCATCATCACTTCGACCATGTTTCGGGGAATATGGAGCTGAAGAGAAGGACCGGTGCCATGATCATTGGCCCGGACGACGATAGAATTCCCGGGCTTGACCGGAAAGTCGGCGGAGGAGACACACTGGATTTCAATGGTGTTCATATTCGGGTAATTGAAACTCCCGGTCACGGAAAGAATGATATTTCATTCCATATCCCGGCCATGAACGATGATTCCTCTTTGTTATTCTGCGGTGACACACTCTTTGTTTGCGGCTGCGGCCGGTTGTTGGAAGGTACCGCCGAAGAGATGTGGGATTCCTTGAATAAGGTCAAGGGCTTGCCGGATGATACATTGGTATATTGCGGGCATGAGTATACGGAAGAAAACATTAGATTTGCATTGAGTGTCTATCCCGATGACGAACATCTTCTCGACAGGTTGTCACATGCCAGGGAAAGACTCGGCAGGGGGGAACCAACTGTTCCTTCGCGAATTGGTCTGGAAAAACAAACCAATCCATTTCTTCGTGCCGCGAATATCAGGGAGTTTGCCGAACTCCGTCGTAAAAAGGATGTATTCTGATTGCCTTGTTGTTATGATTATTAACGGGATCTGATGTTGAGCGTTGCATAGCCTTGCCGGTGTAATTCCGCTTGTCGGGGAGAAGTCCCCGGGTGCGGACAGTTTGATTTAGGATTTTCATATTGCCGCAGGTGGGTCATTATAAAGGAGTGAAGTATTGCTTTTTGTGTCAGGATGATATTTCTGGAAAGAAATGGGGGTTATTCTAATGAGTAAGAAATTGATATGGGCGTTGCTTCTTATCGGGGTTACAGTTGTGCTTTTAATTGTGAATACCAATGGTAACGCGAGCGTGGATGTGGTGTTCAACACTGTTACACAGCCGCGTTCCGTGATATATCTTGCCTTTACCGCGGTAGGAGTGATCATCGGGCTTTTATTGAAATGAGGAAAGCATGATTGATAAGGAATCCATACAAAATCCCGTTAGTCGACTTTTGGAAAAGGGCGTTGTAATTCCCAATCCGCACTCGGTGGAAGTGGATGAGGCCGTCGACCCTGGGCAAATAGCTGATGGTGTAACCATTCATGCTGGATCCAAGATTATGGGAAAAAGCCTTTCCATAGGTCCCGGATCGGTTATCGGCTACGAAGGGCCGGCCACGGTTGAGGACTGTCAACTGGGGCATGGGGTATCATTGGGGAGCGGCTTTTTTTCGGGAGCGACTTTTCTTGATGGATCAAGCATGGGTGGTGGGGCGCACATACGGTCTGGCACAATCCTTGAGGAGGAAGCCAGCGGAGCGCACACTGTGGGACTTAAGCAGACAATTCTGTTTCCGTTTGTTACAGCAGGCAGTCTGATCAATTTCTGCGACTGTCTGATGGCGGGAGGCACCAGCCGCCGGAATCACAGCGAAATAGGGTCATCCTATATACACTTCAATTTCACGCCTCATGGCGACAAGGCTACGGCTTCACTTATAGGGGAAGTTCCACGCGGAGTATTCATGCGTGAACGTCCAATTTTTCTCGGGGGGCAGGGCGGTATTATAGGTCCTACACGAATCGGATATGGTGTTCTAATTCCGGCCGGCGCCATTCTGAGAAAGGATGCGCTTGAGGAAAACTGCATGCATCCGGGATCCAACCCTCCGGCCGAGGGTTCACCAAGACCCTATACCATGAAGCAGTATCAATCAATTTACCGCATAGTGCGAAACAATCTGATTTACATCGGAAACATTAGAGCCCTGCGTGAATGGTATCTTCATGTCCGGAAGCTGTTCATGTCTGTCGATCCATGGCGAATGGCATGCTGGGAGGGGGCAATATTCCGTTTGGACCAGATACACAGGGAACGTGTCAAGAGACTTGGTCAGCTTGCTGAGAACATGGGGATATCTCTTGATATTGCGGGCGAGCGACCCGGAGTAGATTTATCCAAGGAGCCGTTCAGGGGACAGAGGCGGTTTCTGGAACAGTGGCCTGATATGGAAGCCCGTCTCAGCGGGGAGATATCCCGGGAGGCCGTTGAAAGGTGCAAACGTTTTCTTGATGCCATATCCTGCACGGATGATTCTGTCGGATACACACGCGCGATACAGTCTCTGGATGATACTGCAACCGCGGATGGACGGGCATGGCTTCAGGCAGTGGTGGACACCACGGTTGCAATCTGGCACTCGGAGCGTCCCTTGTAACTTGGAGGATTATCCATGGGAAGGTTGTTCGGTACGGATGGGATCAGGGGTGTTGCAAACAATGACCCCATGACCGCTGAAATGATGCTTGAAATAGGGCGGGCGGCAGCCCATGTGTGCAAAAGACATCATAAGAAGCAGCGGCACAACATCATGATAGGAAAGGATACCCGTGTCAGCGGGTATATGCTTGAAAGCGCCTTGACTGCCGGCATTTGTTCAATGGGTGTTGATGTGCAGCTGCTTGGGCCCCTGCCGACGCCAGGTATAGCGTATCTGACCCGGTGCATGCGTTCGGATGCGGGAGTGGTATTGTCGGCATCGCACAATCCGTGCCAGGACAACGGCATAAAGATATTTTCCAGGACCGGTTATAAACTGCCGGACAAGGAAGAGGACGAAATAGAGGATTTGATTACTTCAGGCAGGATTAAGGATATACGTCCTACAGCGGATGACATCGGCAAGGCCAAACGCATTGATGACGCGGCCGGGCGTTATATTGTTTTCTGCAAGAATACTTTCCCCGAGGAATACTCTGTCGAGGGCATGAAAATCGTGCTGGACTGCGCCAACGGCGCCTCCTATCGGGTAGGCCCGGACGTTTTCACAGAGCTTGGCGCAGAGGTTACAGCCATTCATAATGAGCCCGACGGTTTGAATATCAATGATAATTGCGGATCTCAACATACTGATGATCTCAGGAAAGCGGTTCTTGAAACGGAAGCGGACCTGGGCCTGGCCTTTGACGGGGACGGAGATCGTTTAATCGCCGTTGACGAAAAAGGAAATGAGCTTACAGGAGATCATATAATCGCAATATGCGCCCGCATGTACAAGGATATGGGTCTGCTGGAAGGGAACCGGGTCGTTGCCACGGTCATGAGTAACTTCGGGTTGCGAGTGGCCATGAAGGAGATGGGTATTGAACTGGAACTAACTCAAGTCGGGGACAGATACGTTCTGGAAATGATGAAGGAGAATGGCGCGGTCATGGGAGGGGAGGCGTCGGGTCATCTTATATTCTTGAATCACCATACGACCGGCGACGGATTGATAGCCGCTTTACAGCTTATTTCGGCCATGCGGAGGTATGACAAGCCTCTGTCAGAGCTTGGTGGAATAATGAAAATGTATCCCCAGAAACTGGTAAATGTTGAGGTTGCTCAGAAACCGCCCATTGAAGATATTCCCGAGCTCCGGAAGGCCATACTGGAGGCTGAAAGCATGTTGAATGGCGGAGGGCGGGTCCTAATACGTTATTCAGGCACGCAGAATCTTTGCAGGGTGATGGTGGAAGGCCCCGATGAGGACACAATCCACCGCCTGACTGATTCACTGGCCGGGATGGTGAAGAAGTGCATCGGATAAGCCGGGCCATACTTGCGGTAATATCCATGATCTGCGTATGTACCGCTCATGGACATGAAGCTGTCGAGAGCCGGGATTTTGATTTCGGATTTATTGCAGCGCGCTATCATGACGTGAACGGTGTCCAACGGCTCAGAATACTGGGCCCTGTCTTTGAGTATGCCGTCTCGGACCGGGGCGATGAGTTCACAGCCATACGCCCGTTATTCAGCCGCGTTGAAGGGGATGAACCCGCCGATTACAGAACTGAATTGTTTTGGCCCCTGATGTCCACAAAGAGGTTGGGAGATGAAGTATCAGGACGATTTATTTTGGCATACTGGCGCCGGCACGATGTAGAAGATTCTGAATCACGATACCATTTAAGAATTCTTCCTGTTTATTTCCAGGGCAGGGACAAACTCGGTGATCCCTATTATGCAATATTTCCCATAGGCGGCAGGATCCATGAATTTCTGATGCAGGACCGCGTGAAATTCCTGCTGTTCCCGGCATTTATGGATACGGAGAGGGACGGGGTAACCACCAGGCATTTCATGTGGCCGGTTTATGCCTCTACTGACTCCGATAGTGTATATCGTTTTCGCTTTTTCCCATTCTACGGTCAGCTTAAACATCAGGACAGATTCAGCAAACGTTTTGTACTCTGGCCTATTTGGACATCTGCTGATTACCATTATCCCGGATCATCCGGATGGGGTTATATTCTGTTCCCACTGTACGGGCGGATAAAGCTGGAGGATCAGGATACCATCATGGTCATTCCGCCGATTATCAGATTCGCGAGAGGGGAGCGCCTCAACGCTGTCAACGCACCCTGGCCTTTTATCCAGATCAAATCCGGCGAGGTGGAACAGCTGTATCTGTGGCCTCTATTCGGAAGAAGGGTCGCAAGGGGACAGCGCACAACATTCATGCTATGGCCCCTGATTTGGAATACTCGCACGGATCGCGGCGATGATATTGTGTACCGTACAATGATACTTCCTTTTTATTTTTCGGAAGTCCATAAGACGCGTCCGGAAGAGCCTGATATCGGACGCGTTACGGAATCTGCCTACAGAACGATATGGCCACTTGCTTCATATCGCAGGGAGGGTGACGAGAGCCGGTTTAGAGCTCTGGAATTGTGGCCTGTCAGGGATACATCCGTAATTGAGCGCAACTGGGCTCCTTTATGGACACTGTATTCACATACACGGGTTGGAGAGGACTTTGACAGTGAACTGTTATGGGGGCTGTACCGTCATCGCAGGCGGGGTGATGAAAAGACTTACACATCGCTTTTTCCGCTTGTGGATTGGAAGCGGGATGAGCGGGAGGAAGATATTTTACGCTGGTCAATACTGAAGGGCCTTATCGGTTATGAGAGGGAAGGGGAGGACAGCTACGTCCGATTGTTGTATCTTCTTCGTCTCGGCGGAAGGGGCGGGTCATGATTATTCAAGAACCTGAACATTTCGAGCCTACAAGAAATTTTGTACAGAATACGGGCCGGCATGTCCTTGCAATGCTGCGCGGATCAGGCAGAGCCATGCTTATGCTATTGGAAGCCATGCGCGATATCCCTCATGGGCTGAGCTCCAAGCACAGACACGACATCCTTCTGCAGCAGTATGTATCCGGTGTCAAAAGTCTTGGAGTACTTACTGTGGTGGCTTTATTCACGGGAATGATACTGGCTCTTCAGACCGGTATTGAACTGCGAAGATTCGCACAGGAAGTTTATATAGGTTCTGCTGTAACCCTGGTAATGCTTCGGGAGATGGGGCCGTTCATGACAGGAATGATTATCGCTGCCAGCGTCGGTTCGTCTTTTGCCGCCCAGATTGGAACGATGGTTGTTTCGGAGGAGGTATCCGCACTGGAGGTAATGTCCATCAAGCCTGTGCGATATCTCGTAATGCCAAGGCTTGTTGCCCTGATCATCATGATGCCGTTGCTGACGGTCTATACCAATGTCATCGGAGTAGTAGGCGGAGCTATTGTCGGACAGACCCAGCTTGGCGTATCAATGCCAGCCTATTTCGACAATGCCACCCAGTATGCGCAGAACAAGGATCTTTATGTGGGGCTTTTCAAGGCGGTTGTTTTCGGGATACTTATAACCACTGTGTCCTGCTACCAGGGTTTTTCAACCACCCAGGGTGCCGTAGGAGTGGGGCGGGCAACTCGGCGTACAGTGGTAATATCATTCCTGGTCATGCTGGCTGTGGGATATATGATTACAAGGCTGTTTTATCAATGATTAGATTTGAAAAGGTGACAAAATGGCTGGGCGGTTCCCTTGTCCTTGATGAGGTGGACATGGAGATCAGGCAGCATGAAACATTCTGCATAGTCGGTGCTTCCGGTGCGGGGAAAAGTGTCAGCCTCAAGCACATGGTTCGACTTCTGACTCCCGATTCAGGCCGTATATTTGTTGGAGACGATTGCGTGAATGAGGCCCGGGGCAAGGACCTTGACAGGGTCAGGAATCGTTTCGGGGTGCTTTTTCAAGGCGCGGCGCTTCTGCAATGGTTGAATGTCGGCGACAACGTCGGCCTTCCTCTGCGAATGAAAACCGATAAACCTGATGAGGATATTGATCGTCTTGTCAAGGAAAAACTGGAAATGGTCGATTTGGTTGAAACATTCAGTAAGACGCCTTATGAACTTTCCGGCGGTATGAGAAAGAGGGTCGGGCTTGCTCGAGCCATTATCGAGGACCCTGAAATAATACTCTATGACGAGCCGACTTCAGGTCTCGATCCTGTTACCTCCAGGACGATTGACAGGCTTATCAGCAGGCTTAAAACAGATCTTGGTGTTACCAGCGTTGTTGTTACCCACGACCTGCACAGCGCTTTGGCGATCGGAACCCGTATTGCCATGCTGCATGACGGTAAGATTGTCGAGACTGCGACTCCTAAGGAGTTCATAAAATCCGATAATGAAATTGTAAAAGGTTTTCTGGAGGCGCAGTATATTACAACAGAAGCTGAATGGAAAAGGGATCCTTCGCCATGAAAAGAAGTCACATGAAAGAGATAACGATGGAAGTCACAGTAGGGGCTTTCATTTTCATGATATTGCTCGCGCTCGGGTTTTTCACGATTATTTTCAGCTACGAAAATATATTCGCTCCCACGCATTCGGTAGCTGTTAAATTTGATCACGTAAGGGGTTTGCGTCAGGGAGATAATGTGTTCATCCGGGGTGTCCAGGTCGGGAGAGTTCGCTCCATGGAGATAATGGAGGACGGCGTCAGGGTTCATGCGACACTGGATTATCCCCCGAATCTCCGCGAGGATTATCGTGTGGAGATTCTCCCCTCATCCCTCCTTGGAGGACAATATATATCCCTATATGAAGGGTCGCCTGAAGCGTTGAGCATATCTTACGATCAAATGCTGTATGGTGCAACACCTGTAGACATCATGGAAGAAACCACTGCGACCATCAAAACACTTCGCGAATCTCTTGTTGAAGGCGGTATATTGGAAAACCTTGAATCAACCATGCTCCGGTTGAGCCGGATTACCGAGGATATTGAGGCCGGGAGGGGCTCACTGGGCAAAATAATGGCTGATGAAACCCTTTATGAAAACATCCAGAAGGTGACAGAGAACCTTAATAACATTACATCCATGATGGAGCGGGGAGAGGGGACACTCGGCAGGCTAATGACTGATGAGACGGTTTACAATAATTTACTGGAGATCTCTGACAACATATCCCTTATCAGCCGAAGAATTACAGCCGGCGAAGGTACCATGGGAAGATTGTTTGCCGAAGACGATACGCTTTATGAGGATCTTGTGGAATCAGCAGCTGCCATTCGAAAGATAACAACGCAATTGGCGGAGGGCGAGGGGACCATTGGGCGGCTGTTTACAGACGAGGAGCTGTATGAAGAGGCCAAACTATTGATTAGTGAGATCAGGGCAACGATTGATGATTTCCGTGAAACGGCGCCGCTAACCACATTTACGAGTGTGTTTTTCGGGGCGTTTTAATGGCCGGCAAGTGTCGATTTATGCGTCTCTTACCGCATTGCATATACGCATGGAAATCAACACTGCAGACCAGTGACAGCTCCGAATAAAAAGTCGGACATCAGCCTGATTCCGTGTCAATTTCCGGCGGTCTACAATTTCCGGTGTTCAAGCGCAGGCACCCGGTTTCGCGTTTGTTTGAGAAGATCTGAATGAAGTTCAGCCCGCAAAACACATGGTTTTCCGCCCGCCTCGCACAATACCTCGCCCCATGGGCCCACTGCCATGCTGTGCCCATGTGTTTCAATTTCTTTACCGGGCATTAACCCGCACTGCGCCGGCGCCACGACAAAACATTGGTTTTCAATGGCCCTGGCTCTTACCAGAATGTTCCAATGATCCCTGCCTGTGCGCTGAGTGAAATTTGAGGGCGCAAAAATTACATTTACACCCCTGCTGGAATAATATCGAAAAAGTTCAGGAAAACGCAGATCATAACATATTGATAGCCCGCATTTCCATCCTTCCACATCAGCAGTTACCGGACGGTCACCGGGGCTGTAGACATCACTCTCGCGTATGACAATATTGTTTTCCAATCTAACTTCGAATAGATGGATTTTTCTGTAGGAAGCGGCAATATCGCCATTTCTGTCCAGCAATATGCTGGTGTTGAAAATGTCATCTCCATCCCTTTCAAGAATGCTTCCGCATAGAATCCATGCGTTCAAGTTTCTGGCCCACTCTGAAAGACTGCTGACTATCATTCCGTCCAAAGTCTCTGCTCCCCTGCGGAGCGCATCGTCATCTCCGCGCAGGGCGAATACTTCGGGAAGGGCTATGAGATCTGCATTGTCGATGCCATTGATCATTGACTGCAGAACATGAAGGTTGCTTTTGACGTCACTTCCTGCGTCATTTTGAATTATTGCTATTGATATCGGGGATTTCATGGAATGCAGATAAATGAAATGGGGTACGCTGTTAAGCGTCACCTCCAGTGACTGATTTAAATTTGTTTTTCTCGCGAAGAGACACGGAAACGCAGAGATTATCCTCGATCACATTCACCGTCTCAAGCAAACGCGGGCCCAATTCTCTATGAATATTAATCGCGCATTCGATGACTGCCGTCCCTGTCCCGTTCTCTGTCATTTCCATCTCTCTGCGCCTACGCGCGAGGTTGTTTCTTCTTTCGTGCACGCTGATCTATGTCCGGGAAACCGCTTTAGTAAAAGTGAATTCCCGCTATTCATTCGGCTTGAGTAATTTCTGTTCCAGTTCGTCATATCGATCTATGACACGGCGTACATATTTGCGCTTCTCGGTATAGGTTCCTGGGAAGAAGCTTCCCTTGAATCCGGCTGTAACAAGATTCCTGAATTGCCTTCGTGTTACCGGGATGTGCTCCACAACCAGTTCGAACTCCCTGCTGACGGAGGTGTTGGAAACAAGGCGGTTATCAGTGCAGATTGACACGGATAGATTGTGATCCAGCATCTGTTTTAGGGGATGTTCAGCCACGGTCTTTATCGACGGGGTGGTTTGGAGGTTGCTGGTCAGGTTTACCTCGATATTGATGCGCTGGCTGGCGATATATTCAGCCAGATAATGCACATATCTTTCCGGGTCGGTTATGGCCGGATGATTTATCATGTCGGATGATAAAAGGAATGTTCCGTGCCCTATGCGGTTGGCATGGCAATCGGTTATGGCCTGGAAGATGGATTCAGGACCGTATGCCTCGCCGGCATGAACAGTCTTATTCAAAAAGTGTTTATGGGCGAACATGAAGGCGCCCTGATGATCATCAGCCGGGTACCCGGCTTCTTCGCCGGCAAGGTCGAAGCCGACAACCGGCAATCCGTTTTCCCGGGCCAGTACCACGGCGGCCCTTGCTATTTCGAGGGATGCGGCGGCGAATACCTCCTTTTTCGGGGAATAGGCCATCAGTTTGAGTATTCTGGAATAATAGGGGGACATGTACTCGTTGAACGTGCGCAGTGCGCACACGATGATCCCGAATTCAAAAGGAATATCCCTGCCCTGCTTAACTTCCGGTGTTGCATTGTGAGTTTTTTTCGCCCGCTCCATTCCGTCTGCAACGGAGCCGACTACGTCCGCTATGGGAAAAGTGTCATGTGTATGAAGCTGGGGGGCAAATCTAACCTCCATATAACGTACACCTTCGGCAAGATTGTCCACCGCCAGTTCATAAGCGATACGCTCGATATTTTCCGCGTTTTGCATTACTGAGCATGTGTAAATAAAACCCTTCAGGTATTCGGGCAGGTCGGCATAGTGTGTTTTGAAGACCAGATTTTTCAAACCGTTCTCTTCATATGAAGGAAGTTCTACATTTCCATCTTTAGCGAGTTCTATAAGCGTTGTCAGCCGGAGTGATCCGTCGAGATGTACGTGCAGGTCGGTCTTGGGCATTTGTCTGATAAATTCCGAGGTAATGTCTGAATGCATGTCGGATCTCCGCAGTATGTTGTTCCTTTTGCTCGATTATCACAACAGCAGGATGTTTTGGCCATATAAAACATTACATACTTGTTTAGAGTTGGACATCAACTGAAGGGTGCATAATATTGAATAAATGCGCAAAAATACGTCCTTAAGACTGCGCGAACAATACACAGGAGGTGTTTTATGACCCGTGACATCAATTCAATGCTCAAGGAAGACCGCGTGTTTTACCCATCCGGTGATTTCAAAGCCCGTTCCCGCATGGGGGATTTGGAGTCATATGAAAGGATGTACAGGGAATCGGTTGATAATCCCGAAGAGTTCTGGGCCGGACAGGCTGAAGAGAATCTTGAGTGGTTCAGAAAATGGGACCGGGTCATGGAGTACGATTTTGACGGGATTGGCGAAAAG
>SLRP01000209.1 GCA_007130845.1 Kiritimatiellia bacterium
AAATGACTGCACTATGGCCCGGTCATTTTTCCACCCCATTTCACCGGTAATTTTCAACTCCCATTTCTGCAAAGCCGAATCAGCGCGCGTTATTATATTACAAGCCGCGCCGTTTATCTTAGCTCCGCGGCCGATAATCGCATCTTCAAGCCGTGCGCCTTTTCCAATCGTACAACCGGACCATATCACGCTGTTCTTAACGGTTGCCCCTGCTTCCATGCGGACACCATCCATAAGAGCTGCAAAACCCCTGATTCCTGAATGCCCTTTGACTTTTTTTGCCAAACGCGCAGTGTCCGGATCCCTGTTTCCTGCAAAGTTAAAATAATCTGCATGCGCATTAAGATAATCCTCAGGTGTCCCTGTATCAGCCCAGAACCCTGTGCGTGGAACAACTCCGGCGATGAGCTCTCCCGACCGCATTGCCCTTTCATAGGCAGAGACTATCGAATAGCAATCCCCCTCAGGAATATAATCAAACACCCGGCTATCCAGAAGTTGAAGCCCGCAAAAGGTAAAGGAACCCGGATCCCCGGGCGTTCCTGATCGAAAATCAACCACTGAAGCGCCTCGCATTCGCACAGTACAAGGCCCTTTATTCCGATTCATCCACAATACGGCAATCGGCCGATGACGCTGATATGACCTGACAAAGGATTCAGGGCGTACGGAAGCCACAATATCCGCATTGATAACCCAAAAGGGGCTGTTATCAAAAAACCACCGGGCATTTCTAATCCCGCCTCCCGTCCCAAGTATATCCGGTTCCCATGAAAGAGTTACCCGAAGACCGCCTCTATAGTGATGGCTGAAATAATCCGTCAGATCGTTGGCTCGATGATGGCAGTTGATTATGACCTCCCTTGTCCCCCATTCCTCCAGCATATCTAGCACTCTTACAATCAAGGAACGCCCCCAAAACGGCATCATGGCCTTGGTACATTCATTGGACAGAGGTAGCATCCGCGTACCGTATCCGGCAGCCAGGACCATTGCTTTGCGGGGCATGTCAAATGTCATGCCCGAATCATAGGCGCCTGCACCATGAACGCACCATAAAAATCATCCGAATTGCTCTTGCTGAATATTCCATAGTTTACGATTTACGGGCTGGAACCGGTATAGTATCATCGCTTGACTATTCAAATACCCCCTTAACCTTACAGGTGACCATGAGTGCTGACGCATCAAATCACGTCGTATCAGGGTTTAGTAAACATCCATTGAAAGTGCCGGGGTTTTCCCCTTTTAAGGGATCGATGATTCTCGCGGCGACTTATTTGCTTGGAGGCGCGGTCTACATAGTAATTTCAGGTCAAATTGCAGCAGGCGCAGCGGAAACCGTTGAGCAGCTTCAGCGCATTGAAACCATAAAAGGGATTATTTTTATTGTATTCACCGGCATCCTTATAACCTCCTCCGCATATATTTTGCTGACAAAAATCGCTCAACGGGAAGTTGATCTCATTCAACAACGTGAAGCGCTTATCATTTCTGAAAGCAGGGCCATGGCCGGCCTGATGGCTTCCTCCGTTGCCCACGACATCAACAACGTTTTGACCGTTGTGCAATTTGCAGTGGATCGATTGGTTGCAATCAAACAGGAAACCGATGAATTCAACACAATGGCGTCAAGCATACAGACTTCAGCCACCCACTTGAAGGCACTGGCACACCGAATGGTCGAGATCGCCAGGGAGCGCAACATCAAGGAATTCGACAAGGTTGACCTTGTAGAGATTGCAAAGGAATCATGTCAAATAGCAGCCATCAACATGCGGAACCTTGAAAACAGCATAAATTTGCAGGGCGACTCCTCAATGAGGATTTTCGGGAGTCATATAGTGCTTCAACAGATGCTTCTAAACCTCATAATTAATGCCATGGATGCCGCGGGGAAAAACGGCAAAGTACTCGTATGCATAAGCGGCCATGAAAATGGGGCCTTGCTGGAAGTGCACGACTCCGGTCCAGGCGTAAATCCTGAAATACGATCACAATTATTCCAGCCCTTCTTCACGACCAAGCCCAGCGGCACCGGCCTTGGACTGCTGTCTGTTAAGAACTGCGCCGAAGCTCACGGCGGACGGGTAGACGTAGAAGACTCAGAAGAACTTGGAGGGGCTTGTTTCACGGTTAGACTTCCTGTTGAACATTTCAACACTGCCGTATCATGATACCATATTAACCGTGAATTATGCGTATCCGGCAGGTCGACACTTTACCGCCATCATACGACCTGGATAAGAACATTGCGTGGCGGCCGCATGGCAAGTATGCTTTCCATCACTCTATCATGGCTAAACAGCGACATTTCATAGGATGGAATCGCCCTGTAACAGAGCGCACGGCGGAATTTCTGCTGGGCAGCGCCCCCCCTGAAAGAACTCCGGACCTTACTGATACCCTGGTTATAGTGCCTACCAGGCAGGCCAATCGCAGATTCAGGGAATCTCTTGCCCTGCATGCCTCTGCCGGAAATACCGGATTGCTGGCCCCCAGGGTTATGACACCGCATGTTTTTCTCCAGAATGATTCATCACCCGACATTAAAGCCGGTCAACTTCAAATCCTGACTGCCTGGATTTCAGTGTTTCAAAAATGCGATATCAGAAAATTCAGCGCACTGTTTCCGGAAGCCCGGCCGACAAGGGATTTTGATTGGGCTGCGGGCGTCTCCGAGCTTCTTATAAGGCTTCGCCAAACCCTGGCAGAAGGAGGATATCAGATAAACGACGTGATCCGGTTACAGGGAATAAATCTTGATGAGCCGGATCGCTGGAATGAACTTGCTCAACTTGAAACGCTTTATCTTGCCGAACTTCGCAAATCAGGCGTTTCCGATCCGGACGAACGCATGATCGGATATGCCCGGGACCCATCACTGCCGGAAGATATACAACGGATCGTAATTGCTGCCGTTCCGGATCCTGCTCCGCTGTTCATTGAAGCAATGGAGAAAATCTCTAAAACCAGGGAAATTGATATTCTTATTCACGCTCCAGCCGATATCTCGGAGCTGTTTGATCAGTGGGGCCAACCCGTCCCTGACCTATGGACGGATATTTCCATGGATATTCCTGAACTGGAACGTAATCTCATTGTTGCGGGAACTCCGGCCGACCAAAGCCGGTCCACGTTGAGTTTGATGGCCGGTGAAACCGGAAGATTCGGTCCGGCTGATGTAGCAATTGGAGTACCCGACCGCAGATTAATACCCCTTATTACAGACAATATGGCCGAATCCGGCATCCCGGCACACGATCCTGCAGGACGCCTTCTCAACAAACACCCTCTGTTTCAATTATTGAGCCACTGGCACGATGTCGTCCGCTCAGGAGATTATGAATCAATAAGGAGATTCATTCGCCACCCGGATATATTGAAGCACCTTGAAACAGCGCACGGGGTGAAACCGGATGCCCTGCTGGACGAGTTGGACAGATTTCATAATGATCATCTTCCCTCGACAATGGTACAATTGGCCGAACTGTGCGGCACCGCCAGGGAACGTGAATTAAGCCTTACAAGAACCTACAGGCATCTGCCCGCCGCAATGAGTTTTGTCATGGAGAGACTCAAACAACATGAGCGCTCTGCCACCGAGGATTCACTGCGAGATTTTCTTCAGGTTGTATATCAGGGCCGGTTTCTTGATACCCGGCGCAGCGAGGATGAAGAGTTCATCGCCGCGGCCCGGGAGCTGGACTCTGTGCTTTCCGGACTGAGCGACGCCGGACTGGAAACACATCTGGATTCAAGCCAGGTTTTCAATCTATGCTTGAGGCATGCAGGACGATTGAAGTATTACCCCGAACGCAAAAACGGTGCTATTGACCTGGAAGGCTGGCTGGAATTGCAATGGAACGACGCCCCGTTCATGATGATTACAGGCATGAACGACGGCATTGTTCCGGACGGGCGTTTGAGCGATATATTTCTTCCTGATTCCCTGAGGCACAAACTTCGCATCCGCACGGATACCGACCGCCTTGCCCGCGACGCATACCTTATGCGGGCTATTATAGAGTCAAGACGGCAATCCGGCCGTGTATGTTTCATTGTGGGAAGAACAAACAGGGAGGGCGACCCGGCGAGACCCTCCAGGCTGCTTTTCCTGTGCGAAGACTCCGAAATATTGAGGCGGGCCAAACATCTGTTTTCCGAGACCGGCGAACCCGGGGAAAATATTCCGGCCAGCATAAGCTTCAAACTGGACGCCCGCCCTCCACCAGGCATTGATCCCGCCAATCTGAATATCCATCGTCTTAGAGTAACCCAGTTCAGGGATTACCTGAATTGCCCGTTTCGTTTCTATCTTGGACACATACTGGGCATGGAACCCATGGAAAGCCTGAAAAAGGAAATGGATGCATTGGATTTCGGTTCCGGAATCCATCATGCCCTGCGCATGGCAACCGAATCGGGCAGTATGAACAATGCAGACGATCCCGGGAAACTGGGCGGTTTACTGGGTGCCGAGCTGAACCGGTGGTCTAGGGAACGGTTTGGACACCGCCCTCCGCTACAGATCCTGATGCAAATGGAGGCCGCCCGGCGCAGATTGATGGCTGCAGCCCATGAGCAGGTGAAACTCCTGCAGGAAGGATGGCGAATTATCAATTCCGAACAGGATTATGAGATGACATGGAGTGGATTCACTATTCGCGGACGCATCGACCGTATAGACAGAAATGAGAAGACAGGGGCTTTGCGTGTGATTGATTACAAAACGTCTGACAGAAAAACACCCCCCATCGAAGACCATCTGGGCAGCCCGGGAGTCAATACACCGGATTATACCCTCATGGACAACGGTCAAAGGATACGGCGCTGGAGCAATCTTCAGCTCCCCCTTTATATTATATTGCTTCAGTCCAACGGATTGGACGCAGACTCGATTGACACCGGCTATTTCTCCCTCCCAAAAGCCGTTACGGAAAGCGGTCTGTATTTGTGGAGCGGCTTTGATGAAGCTGTCATTACGTCGGCAAGGAAGTGTGCGGAAGGCGTTATGGACCACATAAGACGGCGTGTCTTCTGGCCTCCTGCCGATAAGGTGGATTATGACGATTTTGAACATATTTTTTACGGAAATCCCGGGGACTTCATAGACGAAAAATCATTCATGGACTATTTGAACAATGCCTGAACTGGGACATAAAGCCATAAGAGCATCAGCGGGTTCCGGAAAGACATTCCAACTGGCCCATAGATATATTCTTCTGATGGCGCACGGTGTGTCTCCGGACCGTATTATCGCGCTTACATTTACACGCAAGGCCGCAGGGGAAATATTCGACGCGATAACCCGTTATCTCAGCCGGGCCGCTGATGATCCCGGGGCTGCCCGTTCCATGGCGGTGCGTATCGGGGCTCCGGAACTGTGCACGGATGACTTCAAGCTCATGCTTAAACAGCTATTGCGCAACCTGCATAGAATACATATCGGAACCCTGGATAGTTTCACTGTTGGCATAGCCAAGGCATTCCCGATGGAATTGGGAATGCCTGCCGACTTTGAAATGGTAAACGCCGACGGTGGAGACGGACATGACCTGAGAGAACGGACTTTTCGAAGAATCATGTCCAATGAGCATTCAACCGGGGATGAGCGTGACGCCTTTCATGAGACACTCAAGCTGGCTACATTCGGCGAGGAAAAGAAGCAGATTGGTGACGTGATTGACGGCCTTATCAATTCGTACCGCAATTACTACATTGAAGCTCCATTCCGCGAATTATGGGGAAATCCCGACCGAATATGGCCCGAAGGTTTTCCATGGAATCACGGGGTTGAAGACCCTTCCTTCTTGATGACGGAAGTCCGGAGCATCAATGCGCAGGAATTACAGCATGCACCGCTCATGAGATCCATGGCCGAATTCATGGATTTCGCCGGGCGGTTTTCAAAAACATCTGAGTGGAACAGCGGACTTGAAAGTAAGGCCGTCTTCAAAAGACTTATGGAGCATTTCTCTAAACACGGGGAAGCCCCTGAAGAGATCCGTTATTCCGGCAAGAATTACAACCTATCCCCCGCCATGACATCAGCGCTTACCAAACTTCTTCGACACTTGATGAGCGTGGAAATTGACAGGGCCCTGAAAAGGACATCCGGGATGTTCGGAATATTTGAACGGTTCGAAAACGCATACCGGCTTGTCTCACGCGATTCCGCCTGTTTTACATTTGATGATATTCAGTATTTGCTGGCCGGCAGCCAGAATGCCCGGAAAGGATCCCTTATTACAAGGGATTCCAGCCTCGAGGACAGATTATACATCGACTACAGGATCGACAGCAGACTGGATCATTGGTTGCTCGACGAATTTCAAGACACAAGCAACCTGCAATGGGAGGTAATAGAAAACCTGGCCGATGAAATCATTCAGGATGTTTCAGGGGAGCGCAGCTTCTTTTTTGTAGGCGATGTCAAGCAGTCCATCTACTCATGGCGCGGCGGAAACCCTAAGCTGTTCGATAAAGTCCGCAAACAATACGGGGAAACCATTGAACTCGAGCCTCTTGATATAACCTATCGGTGCCGCCGGCCCGTGGTGGATTTCATAAACAGGGTTTTCAGCGATTTGCCTTCACCGGAACTGCCCGCCGAAACAATTGAACAGTGGGAAGGCGCATGGAATGAGCACCGGGTCGCGGATGAAATCAGGGACGATCCAGGATATGTCGCAGTTCTGGAACCTTTTGCTCCAAAGGACAAGAAGAAACCGCTCGATGAAGACCGTCATCGCATCGTAGCAGGGATTGTGAGGGAGCTGAACCCCGGCAAGCGGGGATTGACAGTAGCAGTACTTGTAAGAACGAATAAAAAGGGCCGGGAAATTGTCGACTACCTGAGAAGTTCATGCCCGGGAATTCCTATACTTCACGAAGGCAATGCCGTAATAGAGGATAATCCGGTTGTCGCCGCTCTCATGGCTTTGGTCGAATGCGCCGCCCATCCCGGTAATCTCATGGCCCTCCGCCATGTACAAATGAGCCCGTTGGGCAGGATGCTGGACAGCGCTGAATTCAGCCATGAAGACCTGTCACCCAGGCTTATGCATCAACTTTATAACATGGGGTTCCAGGCATTCATCAGGCATTGGGGCAACCTGTTGAATGACGCGGAACCGCTGGATGAATTCGGGCTGGCCAGGCTGGCTGCTCTCGTGGATGCGGCCGGGCAGTTCGATGAAACCCATGACTGTGACCCTGATAAGTTTCTAACGTTCATAAAGCACTATTCAACTAATGAGCCGTCATCACATAATTCGGTCAGGGTCATGACAATTCATCAGGCCAAGGGCCTGGATTTTGATGCCGTGATCCTTCCCGATCTTGAAGGCGGCAAGTCACCCGCAACATCCAGGCTGATTGTCTCTCGTGGGGATGACAACAATCCTGAATGGCTGCTGGTCAGCCCCCGGCCAGTCATAGCTAAGGCGGACAGGAAGCTGGCAGACGAAATCCGCAAGTCCGATATAGCTGACACATATGAAGACCTCTGCACGCTTTATGTAGCCGCTACCAGGGCGCGGTACGCCCTCTATACCGTCTCAGGATACCCTGGTGATGCCTCCACATTATTTACACACGCTTCATTGATCAAGAAACAGGTTACAGGCACAACAAAACCAAGGGGATCCGATACAACTATCCTCCTGGAAGATGAAAGCGTCATTGGCTTGTACGAGGATGGCGACAGGGGCTGGTTTGCGAAAATGGCAGGTAAACCGTCAAAACATGCGCGGCAAATGCCCGATCAGGTGCCGGCGGACTATCGAAATATCAAATCGATGCGCAGCGAACTTAAACGACTGTCGCCATCACGACAGTCGGATCATGAAGCTTCCGCGGAATTGCTTTTCCTTAAATCATCGGTTCTTAGCCGCTGCAAGGGAACCGGCGTCCATCAGCTGTTTGAAAAAATATACTGGATGGAAGAAGCTGACGTGCCCGATCTGGTTGCGGAATGGAAGGCCGCATCCAAATATCCCGATTACCTGAAACAACAGATTGCAGATCATTTTCAACAGAGTCTTGCACATGATGATGTTCGAAAGGCCCTGGCCAGGCCGGGAGACAATGCAGAAGTCTGGAGGGAAAAGCCGTTCGAAATAGTTCTCAAAGATCAATGGATAACGGGAACATTCGACCGTGTGGTAATCAGACGGGACGGAACAGGCACCATAACCCGTGTGGAAATCATTGATTTCAAAACCAATGATATACGGAATGAAGACCATCTGCGTGAAACTGCGGAGCGGTATACCCCTCAACTCGAACTGTACGGGAAGGTTCTCGAATCAATACTGGGAGTAAAAGCCGGATCAATCCGGCTCAGGCTGCTTTTTACATCATACGGCCGAGTCGTTACGGTAAGGGATGAAGGATGCTGAAATATATGAGGCCATAAGGAACCGTCGGTATTTGACCTTACACGGCTGGTGCTGCAATATCGGTACTGAAAATAATAGACCCGCGTTTACGGGATTTAAGTTCATGGGATTTTTGACACCAGGCATTTCAAGATTCAGATCGGTGGCTTCGATGCTCATGACAGCAACACTGTTGGCCGCTGCTGTTCATAATGAAGTTCTGGCGGATGCCGCACCCCCGGACACCCTGCAATCGGTCCACCTGCTTCCGGAATGGGAGCGTGACAACAAGCTTATACTTGTGTGGCCGGGAGATCTCGGCGACCGTAGACACCTGCACAATATTTACAGGAACTTGTTCAAGTTACTGCAGGATAACCAGGAGATTGAGCTGCTTGTAAGGAGCGCTCATACCCGAAGACGCCTCGAAGGCATCCTCGAAAGGGATCACCCTCAATTATCACCAAGAGTGCACGCCCTTTCCGATTTGCGCGACATATGGATTAAAGACTGGGCCGGCTTGCCGGCGCTAAATGAAAATGGCCGTCAGTTGCTGGTAAAGTTTTCATACAGTCCGCGATATACAGGAGGCATCTATTACCGAAGAGCAGGTTACGATGACAGGGCCGGCCTCCGACTCGGCCAAATAATGGAACGACCCGTCATTTTCATCCCCCTGAAGCTGCATCACGGGAATTTCATTCATAACGGTGAAGGCACTGGAATGGTTTTTAAAAGCATCATGGATGACAACCCGGACATGGACCGCCAGCTGATTCAAACTCTTTTTCAAGAACAACTCAACATCAACAACCTGATACTTATTCCGGATCCACCGGGCGAAAATACAGGGCACCTGGACAGTATTGCCAGGTTTGTCACTGGAGACACATTGATTCTTGCCGTTCATCGAGATGAGGAGTTAAACGGCTATCTTGAAAGATTAAATGATATCCTTGCCGGTGAACTTGACGGTGGATTTAATATAATGAGGCTGCCCACTGACCGTACTGATGACCATGTAGAGAACGGCATGCCATCTGCAGTCGGTAATTATCTCAATTTCCTGCTTATAGGAGGGCGTATCTATCTGCCGCAATTCGGAATCGAGGGGGATAAGGCGGCCTTGGATACAATGCGCAAGGGTCTTCCCGAGTACGAGATTGTTCCTTTCAAATCGCGGCTCATAGATGATATGGCCCGTAAAGGCGGTGTTCTTAACTGTATATCGGTGGTTTATTGAGCCCATGATCATAGGACTGCTTCAAGCATCAATCAGCCTGCCCGAAGCGCGTTCCTTAAAGGACAAGCGCATGGTTATCCGCAGTATAAAGGATCGCGCATTGAACCGCATGAACGTCAGCATTGCCGAGGTAGGTCATCAGAATTCCTGGCGCCGCTCGGATCTGGCGTTCGTCACCATATCAGCAGAAAAAAGCGTGGTGGAAAAACGATTATCGGAAATAGGTGAGTTTCTCAGGTCAAACCCGCGCTATGTACTGATCGACTATCGAACGGAACTCCTATGATACTCCATGAAAAATACCGCGTTCGGCCGTCTACCGGATCACTTATTATATCCGGCATTATCATTTATCTGATTGTTTCCCAGTGCCTGTACGCGGATACGCGCGTGCGTGTAGCCTGTGTTGGAAACAGCATAACCTACGGCGCAGCCATCGATGACCGTTCACTTAACAGCTATCCGGCTGTTCTGGAACGCCTACTGGGAGAGGATTATGACGTTCATAATTTCGGGGTAAGCGGAGCGACGCTCTTGCGCACCGGCGCCCTGCCCTACCGCGACACCGCTGAGTTCTCGGAAGCAACCAGATTTAAAGCTGATATTGTGATAATCAAGCTCGGTACCAACGACACACGAATGGGCAACTGGACAGGGGCCGATGAATTCGAGAGGGATTTCAAGGAAATGATAGAACACTTTGCAGGCCTGCCGGGCAAACCCGATATATTTGTCTGCCATCCCGTTCCCATACACGGGATATGGCGAATTGCCAATGACCGGAGACTGAGGAAAGAAATCATACCGGCCATCACGCGAGCGGCCCGGGAAAAGAATATACAAATCATAGACCTTTACACGCCGTTCAAGGATCTCAGCGGCCATTTCCCGGACGGCGTTCATCCCAACGCCGACGGGGCCCGCATCATAGCCGAAACCGTCTACAAGGCAATCCGGTCGAGTGAATAGTTGACCTGTCTGTTGTTCTACACTTAATGGAATCCGAATCTGATAGTTTTTCCAACCACTGTAACCGGTTTAACAGCACTCATGGGTGATGCGAGTCCGAAAGCAAGAGACCTGAGTTCCTAAATGTGACACCCATTCAGTCGATCGGGCTTTTTCAGTCGCTAAAGCGGAGTCGGTTAAGTGTGGCCGCGTAAGTGTATCCGCGTAAGAGTGTTGTTGACGGAGTACCGTCTTTGAAAGCG
>SLRP01000172.1 GCA_007130845.1 Kiritimatiellia bacterium
ACATTTCATCTATGGCATGGCTGATCAAGCCCCCGCCGGTCACCGTCCAGATATCAATATCTATCTTTTCCGGGCCTATACGCTGATCGAGATTTGCGTAACCCAGTGACCCGCGTATGGCCACTTCCGGTACGAAATCAGGGATGTAAAGCGAGTATTTTCCGCCGGCCTGAAATCCGAAACCTGTGTCGCCCCTGTCGGGATCGACGAGTCCCAGATCGCCGAACAGCTCAAGCTCATTCATCGTATTATAGGAGAAACGTCCACCGTATAGATTCAAATCATCGCCTATAACCAATCCACCTGACACGGCCATGTCGCCTGCCACTCCGGGTCCGGCATCGCCGGCTACCGGTAAACCGAGAACCTGGCCTTGAGCCTGGGTTGTCAGGAGACACGCAACGGCAAACACTGCAAATCGTTTTATTGTCTTCATCGTTACATCCTTTCTTTTAATAAGCTTCCTCCGACTTCTGCAGTGGAATCTATATGGATTACTCTGAATGTGTCAAGGCGTAACGGCGTGTGCCTTGTCATACTGCGTTTCACCCGTGAGCGAATAAGGATGAGTTTCATCAATCCTCACATCTACAATCCGGCCTTGCAAATCGCGGTCGTCCCTGAAGTAGACCAATTTGTTATGGGGTGTCCGCCCTCGCCATCTACCTTTGTGCTCATTTTCAACAAGAACTTCAATCTCCTGTCCGAGCAGGTCGCTATTCTTCTTTCCGAGAATTTGGGTCTGTAGATCATCCAGCATCTTGCGCCTTCGTTCCTTCTCTCCGGCCGGCACGTCGTCGGGCATCGATCTGGCCGCAATGGTTTTCGGCCGCACGGAATACTTCGCGATATGGATTTTCTCCCATTGAATTTCCTCTGCAAGGCGATAGGTGTCCATGAACTGGTCTTCGGTCTCTCCGCAGAAACCGACTATGATGTCCGTATGCACAGCCGCATCAGGCATCCTGCGGCGAATCCTTTCCACGACACGCCTGTATTCATCCACTGTATAACCACGCCGCATGGCCTCCAGAACCTTGTCGTTGCCGGCCTGAACGGGAATTTCAATATGTGGACAAATCTTTTCCGTGTCGGCTACAACCCCGATCAACCGGTCGGTCATCCAATTGGGATGGCTGGTGAGGAATCGCACACGGGCCAGACCGGGAATTGCCGCTACACGCTGCAGCAATCCGGCAAGATCAGAGTCGTCTTCGAAATCAAGCCCGTATCGGTCGATGATCTGGCCGAGCAACATTACCTCCCGCACTCCCTGATCTGCGAGACGGGTGACTTCTTCGATGATGTCTCCCGGCGGTTTGCTGCGCTCAGCGCCTCTCCTATAGGGGATTACGCAGAATGTACATGCATGAGAACAACCCAGGACGACAGGAACGTTGGCTGTGACGGATTGGCCGCGCAATGAGGACGGCAATGTGAACTCCTCATCCTGTATCGCTTCCCGCAATGCCTTTTCACGGGTGTCGAATGAACGGTCCGCCTCATAGAGTCCTTTTTCAGCCAGATAGTCCAGTAGTGGTTCCGTTTCCGACGGAGGCATGAATACATCGACGTAAGGAAACTGTCTTTTTAATCTAGGAGCCTCTCTAATACCAACCATGCAGCCCATCAGCGCAATGGTCATTTCCGGCCGCTTTTCCTTGGCTCCCTTCAGCGAGCTGAGCCTGCTCAATGCCTTGTTTTCGGCCTGCTGCCTTACTACGCAGGTATTCAGGACCACAAGATCCGCCTCATCCGCGGATGCAATGGGGTTGTATCCCAGCGCTTCGAGTTGCGACGACAGATGACGCGAGTCGGCCTCGTTCATCTGACATCCGATTGTCCAAATGTTATATGTTCGTGACATGAGAATATTTCGTTTCTGTCGCCCCACTATACAGGATGGGTGCGGCAGAAAACAAGAATGGCGGTTATTCCCGCTCACTTTGTTTTTATTCATCTATATATATGCTACAATATCGGCAGGAAATGGAAAGTCGACAGGATCAAATCAGGCGTGAAGACAGGTATATCAGGGACTTTCAACGGGAGGCTGATGAGATCGGTCATCTGATAGTTTACACGGACCTGCCCGTGATCGATATATCCATAAGGATAGAAAATCTGCGCAACGAAGCCGAGCGCCTTTTCCCTCTCAAAATGCAGCTTTTCGAGTGGATCTATATTTGCAGGTTCAAACGCCTGTTGAGCGGATACAGGGGTGTTATTGGCGGTTTATGAATAACTGTTATCCCGCTGATTCCGGGTGATGTATTGATCAATTGACCCTTTGCACGTAGGATAGAAGCCATGGAACATTCATCAAAATCGGTATCTTGCGGAGAGGCATTGCCGGCGGAGTTTGTCATGTCGCGCTCAAAAGGGTTCGCACGGGCTCCGAAGGATTTCGAGTGGCTCAAAACAAGTATACCATGTCAGGCTGCCTGTCCGGCAGGGACGGATATACCGGCCTATCTTGACGCCATAGCTGATAAGGATTTCAAGACTGCCTACCTCATAAACCTTCGAGACAACATTTTTCCTGCCGTGCTCGGCAGGGTCTGTACCCGGCCCTGCGAACCGGTATGCAGGCATGGAAGGGAAGGTTTTGGGGATCCCGTTGCAATATGTTTTTCCAAGCGGTCAGCAGCCGATTTCCTGGAACAAAACGAGCCGGTCATTCTGGATAAACTTTTCAGCCCAAGCGAAAAGAAGGTGGGCATTATTGGAGCAGGTGTTG